>CAYWGY010000001.1:0-268 GCA_964458055.1 uncultured Acidimicrobiaceae bacterium
GGTATCCCGTCATGTCCTGCTCCGGGAAGAGCTCGACGGCCACTTGGTGGCTGTAGGAGTAGATCTCTCCCTGATAGCCGATTCTCATCGGGGTCCCCAACGGTAGGGGCAGATGCTCACCATCGGCTACCGAGCCGGGTCAAGCCCCGTCTTTCCCATCCAGGGCCACCTCGGCCAGCATCTCCGCCAGATCCCTGACCGCCACGTCCTCCTCCCTGCCGATCTCCTTCACTCCGTCGTCCAGCATCACATAACAGTAGGGACACGA
>CAYWGY010000001.1:278-31259 GCA_964458055.1 uncultured Acidimicrobiaceae bacterium
CGACACCGCCACCTCGGAGGCTCCCGTGGCCAGCGCCTCCTCGGTGCGCTCGATGTTGATCTTCTTCCCCACGTGCTCCTCCATCCAGAACCGGGCGCCTCCGGCGCCGCAGCACAGCGCCTTGGTGCCGTGACGGGGCATCTCCACCATCTCCACCTTCCCCGAGGCGGCGACAACCTCGCGGGGCGCCAGATAGATGTCGTTGTGCCGTCCCAGATAGCAGGGATCGTGGTAGGTGACCTTCCGCGGCGCCGACACGCCGTTCGAAGCTCCGTTTGCCGTGTCGAGAGCGCCCTGCTTCACAAGCTCCGCCAGCAACTGGGAATGGTGGATCACTTCGTAGTTCCCGCCGAGTTGTGGGTATTCGTTGGCCAGGGTGTTGAAACAATGGGGACACTGGGTGATCACCTTCTTCACCCCAAAGGAGTCGAGCGTCTCGATGTTCTCGAAGGCCAACTGCTGGTAGACGAACTCGTTGCCGGCCCGGCGAGCCGGGTCTCCGTTGCACATCTCCCTGGGACCCAGCACCGCGAAGTCGAGGCCGGCGGCGTTCATGAGCCGGGCCAGCGAGACGGTGACCGCCCGGTTGCGATCATCAAAGGAACCCGCACAACCCACAAACCACAGGTACTCGGCAGAATCCACTCCATCCGATCCCAGGACCTTTACGGGAAAGTCCAACTGCTTCGTCCACTCGATCCGTTGTTCCCGTCCCAAGCCCCAGGGATTCCCCTGGTTCTCCATGGCCACGAAGGCCTTGGCCAACTCGGCGGGGAAGTCGGCTTCCATCAGGGTCAGATAGCGTCGCATGTCAAGGATCTTGTCGAGGATCTCGATGTTCACCGGGCAGATATCATCACAGGCCCGGCACGACGTGCACGACCAGACCTCTTCGGAGGTGATACGCTCGAAGAGATTGTCGGTGTCGATGGTGACGGTGTTGGAAAGCGCCACCGGGGCAGTCACCACCGGGTTGCCGGAAGCGGTCAGCACCTCGCCCGACTTGACCACGATCTCGCGGGGGTCGAGGGGCTTGCCGGTGATGTTGGCGGGACATACCGAGGTGCAGCGCCCGCAGATCGTGCAGGCATCGGTGTCGAAGAGTTGCTTCCAACTGAAGTCACCCACCGTCGAGGCGCCAATGGTTTCCAGGTCGTCGGCCTCCATGAGGTTGGGCATGGCTTTCATGGCGCCCTTGACCCGCTCCTTGGGGGAAAGGAACATGTTCACCGGGGAGGTGACGGCGTGGCGCAGCTTGGTCATCGGCAGCACCACCAGGAAGGCCAGGTAGGAGGCTGCGTGGATGCCCCACACCACTTGGTGAAACAGTTCCGGCGCGGAGGGCATCAGAAACGAGAGCGGGTATCCCACGAAGGACCACCGCTCGAAGTCGGGCTGGCCGTCCACGGCTATCCGGGCCGCCTCGGTCACCAGGCCGGTGACGCCTATGACGATCAGCAATCCCAGGACCAGGGCATCCTCGGGACGGGTCTTGGAGGCTATGCGGGCCGGAGGCCGGATGTAGCGACGGAACACCGCCCATGCCAGCCCTCCCAGGAACACCAGGGCGAAGAAGTCCAACACAGCCGAGTATCCCAGGTAGAAGGGACCGTGGAGGAACTTGAGCGACTCTGGCATGAGATGATCGATCTCCAGGGTGATGGTTCCGGCCAAAAGCACCAGGAATCCGTAATAGATCATCGAGTGCATCAGCCCCGAGGCGGTGTCCCGCAGCAGGGTCTTCATGCGCAGTCCGTCCGCCAGAGTCCTCACCCGCTGCTTCCAGGCGCCCAGACGCTTCTCCCGGTCTCCCCGGGACCAGTTACGGGCCCTGAGCGAGAAGAGATGGAAGGCCAGCCACAGGAAGGCGGCCACGGATACGTAGAAAGCCGCCTCCAACCCGGTCGGGATGTTGCCGAAGACCTCCCGTCCCACATCGCTCGGCGGCTCGGCGTGCATCACCGACCCCAGCCACCACAGGACCATAACACTCACCGCCGACACCACCCCCAGAGCGGAGAGCACCTTCGAGGCTTTCATGCTTGGGGCCAGCTCCTTGAAATCGGCTTCAACAGCCCTCCCGTTCCGGAACAGCAACCGTCACGGGCGACCATGCCCCCCAGAGGATAATCGCCGACCCCACACCACCGACTACCCGCCCAATGGCCCCCTCCCCGCACTTCGTCAACCCCGCGGAGTCGGTCAGCTTCCCAGGAAGTCGCGCTTCAGACGACCCACGTGTCCCTTGGCGCGCACGTTCCGGTATTCCCTCTCCAACTGGCCGCCGGGACCGATCACGAAGGTCGACCGGATCACCCCCACATATTCCTTCCCGTACAGTTTCTTGGTTCCCCAGGCCCCGAAGGCATCGGCCACCTTGTGATCGGGATCCGAAAGGAGGGGAAAGGGCAGGTTTTCCATGTCTCGGAATTGGGCCAGCTTGGCCGGCGGATCGGGACTTACTCCCACCACCGCCAAACCGGCATCCAACAGTTCCTGATGGCTGTCCCGGAAGTCACAGGCCTCGACGGTACATCCGGGCGTCATGGCCTTGGGATAGAAGAAGACCACCAGCCTCCGTTCGGCAAAATCCGACAGGGAGACCGGATTCCGGTCCTGGTCAACAAGGGTGAATTCCGGCGCCTTCAACTAGTGAGTCCCTCTAACGCGCATTGGGCGCCTAACCGCCCAGTTCCACGGAGCGCCGGTGGGCAGCCTCGAGGGCTCTCACTACCAGGTCGGAGAATCCTTCCCGGTTCATCACATCCAGGGCTGCCGCGGTGGTGCCCCCGGGAGAAGCCACCTGTCTGCGAAGTTCCGCTGCCGTGCTCGGTGTGCGGGTGAGCATCTCTCCCGCTCCCAGGACCGTGTAGTTAACCAGGTCGGCCGCCACATCCTCACCAAGACCCAGTTTCTGGGCCGCTTCGGTCATCGACTCCGCCAGGGCGAATACGTAGGCGGGCCCCGAGCCGGAAACGGCCGTGACCGCATCCAGATCGGACTCGTCAAGTTCCACCACCTGGCCCACCGCCTCCATCACCATCCGGGCCATGTCCATGTGCTCAGGTCGGGCGTGCGTCCCGCCCGCCATCCCTGCTATGCCCTTTCCCAGCAGAGCGGGGGTGTTCGGCATGACCCGGACAACGGGTGTGTCCCCCAGCGCATTCTCGAAAGTGGCGATCCGGACGCCGGCAGCCAGGGTGATCACCACCTGATCGGCAACCACGGCCGCCGAAATCTGTTCGAGCAAGGTATCCATGTCCTGGGGCTTCACCGCCACCACCACCGCCTCCCCGTTCCTCACCGCATCGGCGGGATCGGTAACGCACCGGCACCCCAACTCGGCTTCCACCTGAGCGGCCCGTTCGGCCACCACCTCGGCCAGCGTCAGATCCTCCCGACGCCAGCCATTGCCCAACAATCCCCTGGCCAATGCAGACCCCATGGCACCGGCGCCGAGCACAGCAATACTGGGAGGTGAGGACATCGGCTCCCAGTCTAAAGTGCTTGGGAATCCTCAACGACTGCAATGCTCACTTCCACTGTGGCCTGTGCAAGACATGTCATCATCGCCTCCGGGGCCCGGGGAACTTCGGGCATGCCCCACGGGCCATTCCAGGTCCTCCTCGGAGCGTGAGAAGGCGTCCCAATGCTCCGCCTGGATATGGCCGCATACATCCGGCGACTGGTCGACCAAGATCTGGCGCCGGCGCGTACTCAGGCTGACCTGGCATCGATCACGGGAATCTTCAACTCCGGCGGCAGCGACATCGCCAAAGAACGATCTGAGCTCATCAGGACCGCGATCGCTGAGCGAGCAGCCCGCAAGAAGACCTAGAAGGTGTCTGTCTTTGTAGACACATCGGCCTGGTGTGCCGTGGCCGATTCCTCTGACAAGAACCACGGACGAGCGGTAACCCTATTGAGCCGGTTTGGCGGAGACTTGGTCACGAGTGATGATGTCCTGGTGGAGACATGGTTCCTGGTGTCGCTACGAAACACGACCACCACAGCAGACCGGCTCATCGAGAGCATACGGAAGGGCCTGGCAAGGGTCGAACCGGCTGGGCCGGCGGACTTGGCGGTGGCCGCCGAGACCGCCAGAGCTTTCCCGGACAAGGATTTCTCAATCGTGGATCGCACCAGTTGGGCAATCATGGAGCGCCTCGGCATTCACCAGGCCGTTGCCTTCGATATCGACTTCTTTGTCTATCGATTCGGCCCAGGCAGACTTCAAGCCTTCACCGTATACACCTGAGAGCCTCCTTCAGCCCGGTGTTCAGGGCCTTACCCCCGGTTCAGGGTCGTGGACCGAATACCGGACCTACGGTGCGTTCTCGCTTGATCTCCCATATCCCGGGTTGGGCGGCCAGACCGGCAAAGCTGTCGAAAAGCGTCAGAGCCGCCTCTCCGGTCGGCGCCGGGGAAACCACCGGCCCGAAGTAGCCGTACTTGCCGTCAAAGACGATGGAGGGGACTCCGATGTCGTCTCCCAGTAACTCCAGCACATCGGACATGGAGTCTTCGATCGCGGCGTCCCAGCGGGGATCATCGGCGGCGGATGCCCACTCGGTGGAGCGACCGATGGCCTTCAAACTGTCGACCAGGTCGGGATAGTGCTCCTGGTCGTGGTGGAAGCGGGCCCCCAGTTCGGTGTAGAAGTCATCCACGAATTCCTCACCCTCGGCGCCGCGAGCTGCCTCGACGATCCGCAACGCCCGCCGCCCCCAGTCGGCCACCTCCCAGTACTCCTCGGGAAGCTCCAGACCCTGGTTCTTGATGTAGAGGCTGAACGTGCGCCAGCGGACATCGACCGGTCGTTGGGGCGCCACCTCGGCCAGCCAGCGACTCGTGATCCAGCACCACGGGCATACGGGGTCGAAGTAGAAATCGATCTTCATGGTAGGAGAGAATAGGCAGTGTCGCCGAGGGCGGGACCCCCGGTTACTTCTTGGCCTTGGCGGCGGCCTTCATCTCCCGCTTGTAGGCCCGCAACTCGGCCACGTCCTCCCAGCGGGCGACATCTGCTATGGAGGGTCGCTGGGATGCCTCCTTCTCCCAGCCGTCGGGCCGGACTCCGATGCGCTTTCCCAGCACACCCACTAACACCCGCGACTTCATCTCTCCGAAGCCGGGCAGACCCATCAGTCTCCTGTACAACTCCCGGCCGGTCCCGGCCTCCAGCCAGAGGCGCTCGGTCTCCCCTCCGTACTCGGCTACCAGGGTCCGGCAGAGCGCCTGTGTGCGCTTGGACATGGAGGTGGGATAGCGATGGATCGCCGGCGGACCCCGGAAGATCGCCGCCATTTCCTCCGGATCCCAGTCTGCTATCTCTGCGGCGTCCAGTGGTCGCCCCAAACGCTCTTTCAGCAGGTAGGGACCGAAGAAGGCCCGCTCCATGGGGAACTGCTGGTCCAGGAGCATCCCGATCAGGAGAGCCAGGCTGTCGGTAGCCAGCAGGCGGTCGGCGTCGGCGTCATTGGTCCAAGGCAAGGAAGTGGGGGCACCGGCAACCATCTTTGTCTACCTACACATTTTCGGCTCTATTATCTGCCACAGTCGTAAGCAAGTTCGCAGAGAAACGAGGATCGACCATGACTCAAAGGAAGTTTACCCTCGACGAGTCCCAGATTCCCACCAGTTGGTACAACGTCATACCCGACCTGCCGGCGCCTCCGCCGCCGGTCCTCCATCCTGGAACCCATCAGCCGGTCGGCCCCGACGACCTGGCGCCGCTTTTCCCGATGGCCCTCATCCTCCAGGAGGTGTCGGGCGACTCGCGAATCGACATACCCGGAGAGGTCATCGACATATACCGGCTGTGGCGGCCAACTCCTCTTCACCGGGCCATCAACCTGGAGAAGGCCCTCGACACCCCCGCGCGCATCTACTACAAGTACGAGGGGGTCAGCCCGGCCGGTTCCCACAAGCCCAACACCGCGGTGGCCCAGGCCTTCTACAACGCCCAGGAGGGCGTCAAGAAGCTGACCACGGAGACCGGCGCCGGCCAGTGGGGCTCGGCACTGTCGCTGGCTTGCTCCTTCTTCGGCCTCGACTGCGAGGTCTGGATGGTGGGCGCATCCTACAACCAGAAGCCCTACCGCAAGTCCATGATGGAGGTGTGGGGCGCCACCGTCCACGCCTCACCCTCGGAAGTTACAAACGCCGGCCGCACTGTGCTCTCCGCCGATCCGGACTCTCCCGGGAGCCTGGGTATCGCTATCTCCGAGGCTGTGGAGGTGGCCGCCACCTCTCCGGAGGCCAAGTATGCGCTGGGGAGCGTCCTCAACCACGTGCTCTTGCACCAGACGGTGATCGGCGAGGAGGCGCTGGACCAGATGGCCATGGCCGGGGAGACTCCCGACGTGATCGTGGGATGCACCGGGGGAGGCTCCAACTTCTCGGGTCTGTCCTTCCCCTTCCTCCGGGAGAAACTTGCCGGGAGGATGAATCCCACCATCAGGGCGGCCGAGCCTGCTTCGTGCCCGTCCTTCACCAAGGGTGAGTACCGGTACGACTTCGGAGACACCATCGGGATGACCCCGCTAATCAAGATGCACACCCTCGGACACTCCTTCATACCCGATCCCATCCACGCCGGTGGCCTTCGCTACCACGGGATGTCTCCCCTGCTGTCCCATATCTACGACCTGGGTTTGATCGAGGCAGAGGCCATCGGACAGAACGAGTGCTTCGCGGCAGGCGTCCAGTTTGCCCGGTCCGAGGGAATCCTGCCGGCGCCCGAACCCACCCATGCCCTGGCTTCGGCCATCCGGGTGGCGAACGAGTGCCGGGAGAGCGGCGAGGAGAAGGTGATACTCACCGCCATGTGCGGCCACGGGTTCTTGGACCTGGCGGCTTACGACAACTACCTGGCCGGCGGCCTCACCGATTACGACTACCCCGACGCAAAGGTCCAGGAGGCCATGAAGGGCGTTCCCGTAGTGGCCTAGAAGCCACACCCGGCGATCAGGTTGTCCCGGTTTGGAGACAGGACCGGGCCGGGACGACCGGTCCTTACAGGAGCATCGCC
Organism: uncultured Acidimicrobiaceae bacterium; assembly: GCA_964458055.1. Lineage (GTDB taxonomy): Bacteria > Actinomycetota > Acidimicrobiia > Spongiisociales > ZC4RG35 > Bin76. The sequence continues at coordinate 7,312 of CAYWGY010000001.1, forward strand.
TCTATCTCCCGATGCGGGGGTGCTGACATAGACTGGCCTTGCCATGGTGATCAGGCGAATCGACGTTGAGGAGCGACGGTCCCGTCTCGCCCGCCGTCATCGCCTCCATCCCCAGCGACAGGGAAAGTCACCGGAGCAGGCTGCACGGCAGCAGGTGGGCTTGCACACCAGCGACCCGGCCACCGTATTCCTATCCCTGTGGGCGCGCATCAAGGGTCTCACCATCCCGGACGTGGAGGACTGTCTATACGAGAACCCGAAGCTCTTTCGCATCCTGGGAATGCGCCGCACCCTCTTTGCGGTGCCGGCCGATCTGATTCCGCTGCTTCACCACGGATGCGCCTTGCCCCTGTGGGCCGCCGAACGCCGCCGGCTGGCAGGGTACCTGGAGAAGGAGGGCATCACCGACGACGGGAGCCGGTGGATAGATAATGTCGGGAACGCCACCGTGGAAGCCATCCAGCAGAGAGGCGAGGCGCTGGCGACCGAACTCCGCGAAGACGTCCCCGAACTGAAGGAGACTCTCACCTTCGGCAGGGGGAAGAAGTGGGGCGGCAAGGTGGGAGTCTCGACCCGGGTGCTGTTCCTCCTCGCCACCGAGGGCCGCATACTCCGGGCCCGTCCCCGCGGCACCTGGAGGAGCGGACAGTATCGCTGGGCGGCAATGGAGTCCCGCCTGCCCGGCGGCATACCGGACATGGACCCCGCCACCGCCCGCTCGCGCCTGGCTGAGGCATGGCTCCGCGCCTACGGGCCGGGGACGGAGGCCGACCTGAAGTGGTGGACGGGATGGACCCTCCGAGATCTTCGTCCGGCGCTGGGAGCCCTGGACCTGGCCGAGGTCGAGGTCGACACCGGACCGGCCTGGGTGATGGCCGACGATCTCGATGCGCCCACCTCCGTAGCGCCCTGGGCCGCCTTCCTCCCCGGACTCGATCCCACGATCATGGGTTGGAGGGAAAGACGCTGGTATCTGGGCGACCGATGGGAGAGCCTCTTCGACCGCAACGGGAACGCCGGACCGACTGTCTGGTGGTGTGGCCGGGTGGTGGGCGGCTGGGGTCAGCGCCGCGACGGAAGCGTCGTCTACCGGCTCACCGAGGACATAGGCGCCGACGCCGAGGCGGCCATCTCCGAACGCGCCGAAGCACTTGAAGAGTGGCTATCGGGGGTTCGCGTGACCCCTCGCTTTGCCAACCCGCTATACCGGGAATTGTCCCGTTAGACGAATCGGGCCGGTCCTGTTACCTGCCACCGGGACGACTTTCGCTGGTGGAGATCACTGCTGAGAACAGCTCAGCCGGGACTAAGAGCCGTCGGCGCAATTCCCACGTCGACCCGGACGATTGCGCCCACACGGGCGCCAGCTTCTTGTCTACCCGAGAGGTACTCCCCGCTAACCAGGACCCGAATTACGGGGATCCCAGCGACTACCCACTCTCGAAGCGGCGCGACGGACCCTTACGAGCCCCCTACGCCGGGGGTCCCGGGAGGAAAGAAGTCGAGTTCGGGTCTAGAAGCGAGCGGCGTCGGCGTGTGCGTAGTCCACCACTTGTTTGTCGGCGCCCACCACACCTTCCAGGTCAGCCACTATCCCGGCAAGTTGCGCCGGGGGGATGGCGCAGGTGAGTTCGTCGTCGCCCATGCCGGTGCGAGCCCGCGACAGGGCGCAACCCATCGAGAGGGCCACCTTTCCCTGGTCGATGGCGATGGGAAGTATCTGGCACTGCGGCTTGCCGCTCAGGTTCATGGGAACGGCGTCGCCTAATTCCATGGCCTGGCGAGGACTCAATCTCAGCAGCACCACATCGGGGTCGTGGGGCGTGTCGGCCAGGGGTCCGTAAACAATCGACCGCGGGCGACGCTCCAGGGCCACCACGCCCGCGAAAGCCTCCATGGTCACCCAGCCGACCTCCAGGAGGGCTCCCACATCGGCCCGGTCCAGAATGTCCGAGGCTTCCACAAGTCCGTGGGTGTATTCACCCACCGAGCAATTGCCGTGATCGGCAGCAGACGTCGTGAAGGTGCGGGTATGGGCCTGCATCCAGAATACGCAGGGGGCGGGCACCGCGCCTGATCGGCCATCCGGCGTGGGCTCTGACAGCGGACCTCCGAAGGGAGCAATGCCACTCTCGGAAGAAACCGGCCTCTCGGAGAAGGTGATGGCTATGGGGGCATGTTCCAGTTCAAGTAGGTCGGTGAGCCGTCCGGATAGGTCGCTCCAGTTAGCGGTCATGTGCAGGCACTCCTCTAGGTCGCTATGCGAAAGCCAAGCATAACCAAGAGCCAAACAACAACCTCCCCGGCTCCATCATGCCGCTCAAGGCCCCGGTCAACCACGAGAGCGGGGATGCCGGCGCCGGGTATTCCCGGCATGCATTGTGGGTGGAGGCATGTCGGGCTCTACGGCCCCCCGCAGACAGGCAGGGTTACCGAGGGATGATCCAGACCCGGTCGCGGGGAAAGCACACATTCATGACCTGATCTGCTGAAACCTCGACGCGACTGGGGATCCGCATGGTCAGGCTGAGAGGCCCGGCCGTCAGATACACCTGCTGATAGGTTCCCATGTACCTGGAACTCTCCACCCGAGCCGGGAAAGAGTTCTCCCCGCTTCCCATCTCCACGGATTCTTCTCGGATGACCAAGATCCCCGGGCCGCAACGGGCTCTCTGGCGGAGACCGAACGTTCCCAGGTCGCAGAGAAACCGTCCCTGCTCCACCGTCCCGGGAATCTGGTTGTGCCCGCCGAAGAACCTGGCGACCTCAACCGAGGAAGGCGCCTCGAAGAAATCGGAAGGTGGGCCGATCTGATGGAGGCGGCCCTCGAGTATCAATCCGATCCGATCGGCCAGCGCCACTGCCTCCTCCTGGTCGTGGGTGACGAAAATGGTGGTTATTCCCAGTTGTCTCTGGATGGAGCGGACCAGTTCCCTCATCTCCTCACGAAGGTTGGCGTCCAACTGGCTGAGCGGCTCGTCGAGCAGCCAGACCTCCGGCTCGACAATCAGTGTCCGGGCCAGAGCCACACGCTGGCTCTGGCCTCCCGAAATCTCGGTGACCCGCCGGCCCTCCATCCCTTCCAAATGAACCATCCGGAGCATCTTTTCGACCCGACCCGCGATTACCGACGGGTCGATGCCCCTCATCCGCAGGCCGAACGCCACGTTCCGGCCCACGGTCATGTGGGGAAAGAGCATCGGCTTCTGGAACACCATGGCGGTGGAGCGCCGTTCGGTGGGTATCCCCAGGATCGACCGTCCCCCCAGGCGCACATCCCCGCGACTGGGTTCCAACAAACCGGCAATCGCCTTGAGAATGGTGGTCTTGCCGCATCCCGAGGGTCCCAGCAGGCAAACCAACTCGCCCCGGTCGACCACCAGGTCCAGTCCCTCTATTGCCGGACGGGGTGCATCCGGATAGGTGACGGTCAAATCGATCAACTCCAAGCCTGGTCGGCGGGAGTCGGTTCTCGCTGCGACTGTCTCGCTGTTCAATGAAGACATGTCACCTGCACCGCTTCCGAGGCCTCTCTTCCTTTGCTCCACGCCACAATTCAAGGTAGGAACCACTCTCGTGAGAGAGAGGCATCAACGACATGTCCGGTTCCGACCCCCGTTGGCTTGATCTGATCACCCGGTCAGGCCCCGGCCACCACAAGACTCTCCTGGAAGTAGACGGTTGGGATCCCGAGTGGCCCATCTGGCATCCAGATTACTTCTGAGAGCCGATCCAGGGATTCCAGCCGCGAGAAGTCACCAAGAGCGGCTGCGCCTTTTTGTGGGGAGCAGGGCTAGGGGGGCATCCTTGGTGAGAGTTGAGGCGTTGATGGAACCCCACCGCCAACCAGCCAGACCACTATCCCACAACTATGCGCAGGGCCCACCAAGAGCGAACTGACTTACCTGCTGGTCAAGGAGCACAACAAGTGGCCCGAAGGCGCTGACTGGGCACAGCACCTTGCCGGTATGCTGGTCAGAGAGGTGACCACCGCCGGACCCACCAACCGACCCTATACCTTTGGATAGATCACCCAACAGGAGAACTCCCATGACCGATGTTTACATCGCCGATGCCTGCCGCACTCCGATGGGGCGGCTGGGCGGACAGTTGGCGGCCGTGCGGCCAGACGACCTGGCGGCCCATGTAGTGAGAGCTTTGATGGAGCGCAACCCGTCTCTTGAGGGAAGAGACATCGAGGACGTGGTGTGGGGCGCGGTCAACCAGGCCGGCGAAGACAACCGCAATGTCGCCCGCATGGCAGGTCTCCTGGCGGGGTTGGGCATCGAGGCGGCCGGGCAGACCGTCAACCGCCTGTGCGGGTCGGGCCTGCAGGCTGTCATAACCGCTTCCCAGGCTCTGTATGCAGGATGGGGAGACGTGATGATTGCCGGAGGGTCCGAATCGATGAGCCGCGCGCCCTTCGTGGTGACCAAACCCGAACGGGCCTATGGGGTCGGCGCCCCCCAGATAGTCGACACGGTGTTGGGATGGCGGCTCGTCAATCCTCAGATGCAGAGGCTGTTCTCACCGATCAACATGGGCGAGACTGCCGAGGAGGTCGCATCCAAGTACGGGGTCACCCGCACCGACCAGGACCGGTTCGCCCTGGCCAGCCACCGGCGAGCCGTCACCGCCCAACAAGCCGGGGTATTCGGTGACGAGATCGTGCCGATAGAGGCGCCTGTGGGACCCAAGAAACGGAACATCGCCGTTATCACCTCCGATGAGGGTCCCCGGTCCAATACTTCCATGGAGGCCCTGGCCAGGCTTCGCCCCGTTTTCCGGGAGGGCGGGACCGTTACCGCGGGCAACTCCTCGCCCATGAACGACGGCGCGGCCGGCATGATCCTGGCCACCGCCGCCGGGTTGGAGAGGACGGGACTCACCCCCATCGCCCGGCTGGTCTCATCCGGGGTGGCGGGGGTCCATCCCGACATCATGGGTATCGGTCCGGTTCCCGCTTCCGAGAAGGCGCTGGCCCGGGCCGGGTTGGGCGTCGATGACCTCGACCTGGTGGAACTGAACGAAGCCTTCGCCGCCCAGGCGGTGGCCTGTCGCAATGAACTTGGCCTGGACCCCGACAAGGTGAACGTGAACGGCGGCGCCATCGCCCTCGGTCACCCCCTGGGTTGCTCGGGGGCTCGCATCCTCACCACGCTGGTCCACGAACTGCGCCGGCGGGAGGGATCCTACGGTCTGGCCACCATGTGCATCGGAGTCGGGCAGGGAATTGCCCTGGTGGTGGAAAGGGTCTGATCATCCCCTCCGGACCCCTCTCGGGGATCAGGGTGGTGGAGATGGGCAACCTGGTGGGCGCGCCCTATGCCGGCATGGCCCTGGCCGACCTGGGCGCCGACGTCATCAAGGTGGAACTGCCCAGCGGGGACCTGTCCCGTCACTTTCCTCCCTTCGTTGTCGGCGAGTCCGCCTTCTTCCTCGCTTTGAACCGCGGGAAGAAGTCGGTGGCGCTCCATCCCCGTCATTCCGAGGCCCGGCGATGGTTGATCGAACTGGTGGGCACCGCCGATGTGCTACTGCACAATCTCCGGCACGGCGCCATGGAGCGGATGGGCTTGGGAGAATCCGATGTCAGGGCCGTCAATCCCGGAGTGGTCTATGCGGTGGTGTCGGCCTTCGGGACGGAGGGTCCGGACGCCGCCCGCCCCGGGATCGATCTCATTTTCCAGGCCGAATCGGGGATGGTCTCGATAGCCGGCCATCCCGACGATCCTCCCCAGAAGACCGCAACCACCATCGGCGATTTCCTGGCTGGGACCAACATTGCCTTCCTGATCAGCGCGGCGCTCGTGGAGAGAGCACGCACCGGGAAGGGCAAGAGCGTGGAGGTCTCGCTCCGGGATGGGCTGATCGCCGCCCAGTCGACATGGAACGCCATCGCCATCGCCGAAGGAGGACAACCCGCAAGGTTGGGCACCGCCTCTCCGTTCACCGCTCCCAACCAGGTCTTCGAGACCCGGGACGGCTTGCTGGCGGTCGCGATCGTGGCGGACGCCCACTTCGAGAGGCTGTGCCAGGTGATCGGCCGGTCCGATCTTGCAGATCGCTATCCCACCAACCGCGAACGGGTTGCGCACAGGGACGGGATAGCCTCGGAACTGGCGGCGGTGTTCGCCACCGGGGACGCAGACACCTGGGTGGAGCAGATCGGATCGGCCGGAGTCCCGGTGGGAAAGGTCCTCACCCTGCCGGAAGTGATGGAGGATCCCCAGGTCCGCCACCAGGAGATGTTCTACGAACAGACCGATGCGCGCCTGGGGACCTGGACCCAGACCGGATCACCCTTCCGGGTGAACTCCGAGCCCTCTCGAGCAGATGCGCCGGCTCCCGGCCTCGGTGAGCACACCGCGGAAGTCCTGGCCGAACTGGGCGCTGCACCCGCGCAGATCGCGAGATTGGTAGACGAGGGGGCCGCGATCGTCGGACAGGAGCGCCGGTAAAAATCTGTTGAGTTCTCAATCGCGGCGCCGGGACCCCCGCCGGTTGTATCCCTGGAAGTCATAGCCCTTCCGGTCATAACCCTCGCGATCGTATCCGTGCTTGTCGTAGCCATCCGGACCGTACAGGGTGGCAGTCTCATGATGGATCCCGTACGGATTGAACCCCCGGCTGTCGGTTTCCTCTGAAGGAAGGCCACCGCCACTCGGGTCAAGGGAGTCAGTGACTCTCCCGGGACTCTTTGTGCTGTCCGCGACAGGCCTTTTCCATCGGTCTTGCCGACCATGCGTTGGGGAATCGGCGCGCAGGTCGAATTCTTCCCTCGGTCCGTCGGATCGGAGTGACGGGTCCCCTGCCCGCCCGAGGTCTGCGCCGGCTCGCCCAACCGGATCGGCCGAGGATTCCGCTTCGGTGTACCCGACACGCCCCCTTGCTCTCTCCGCACTCTTTCGGTAGGACCGGCTCTTGAAGCGAAAGAACGCCCGGACAAGAAACACCACCAGTGCGAGTAGCCCTACCAGGGTCTCTACTTCATATATTCCAAACATGCCGGACCCCACAGGTTCCCTCGAGTGCCTCCGAACCCAACGATACCCGGGTGCCCCGACCAGGACCGATCCGGAAAACCTGGGGCCGGAACGGTAGGTTTACGGGTGATGAACAGCTACCTTCGAGTCCCTCCCGGTTGGGAGGACCGCCTGGCCCGAGCCGGAGTTCAGCTCGGCACGACCAGCCAGGGCCTGGTGTTCTGGGCGGATGACACCCTGGGTGAGGACTGGACCGACATCTTGGACGAGATGACCGAAGCGTTCGCGCTGTCACGGCAAGCCGCGCGGGCAGGAGCGCCGGTGGTTTACGTGGTCCACAGCGCCGATCTGCTGGGCAGGCAGGGCGCCGGCAGGGCCATGGTGGCCACCGGCCTCCTCTCGGCAGCCCGCGATCTGGCACAGGAGACCGCCAGGGCGAACATACCCGCCAACGTGCTGGCAGTCGACGACCGGACCGATCCGGATGCCGCCGCCACCTGGATAGCGCGGTTGCTCGACAGACCCGGGACGACCGGCGAGTTGGTCCGCCTCGGTTCGACGCATCTGGCAAGGGCCCTGCCGTGACAGGACCCACCGCCGTGATCACCGGCGCCGGCCGGGGCATCGGGCGGGCGATTTCGGCACGCCTGATTGAGGACGGCCACCATGCTCTGATGGTGGACGTGAACCCGGCGGTGACGGAAGCAGCCATGGATGTGGGCGGCAGTTCGCAGGCCACCGGTGTGGTGGCCGACCTCTCCTCAGATGAAGGCCGAGAGATCGTGGCGGCAGCCGTCAGACAAAGGGGGGGTCGTTTGACAGCGCTGGTCAACAACGCCGGGATCATCCGCGATGCACGGCTGGTGAAGATGGCCGAGGATGACTTCACATCGGTGGTGGAAGTGAACCTGGGCGCGTCCTATCTGCTGACCCGGCGCCTGGTTCCCTTTCTGGGTGAGGGCTCGGCAGTGGTGAGCCTCTCCTCCCGGGCCTACCTCGGGAGCTTCGGCCAGTTCAACTACGCCATGTCAAAGGGCGGGTTGGTGGGCATGACCAGGGCATTTGCGCGAGAACTGGCGCCCCAGGTGCGTTGCAACGCCGTGGCTCCCGGTCTGACCGAGACCGCCATGACACGGTCTATGCCACCCGAAGTGAAGGAAATGCTCGTCCAGAGCACCCCTCTCGAGAGAGCCGCCCAACCCGGGGAGATCGCCGACCTGGTCGCCTACCTGTGTTCGGAGCAGTCATCCTTCATCACCGGCCAGGTGATCGTCATAGAGGGCGGACGTAGTCTCTGAACCAGGATGGGCGGCCCGCCGGGCACCTAACTGGAAGATGTGGAGGCGCAGTTGCGTATTTCGGCTTGGCTACAGTCCTGGCGGATTCTATGGACTCGTGCAGATTCTCAACCGCGGTAAGGAACGAAGCCGAGGCGTTTGTCCACGACGTTGAAAAGGGGTCGACCGTCCTTCCAGCGGCGCAGGTTCTCGAGGAACTGGACGGCTAGGTGCTCTTCGAATCCGCTGCCGGACATGTGCGGGGATACGTAGACGTTGGGCATGTCCCAAAACGGGCTATCCGTGGGAAGGGGTTCGGTGACGAACACATCCAACGCCGCTCCGGCTATGTCGCCCCCCTCCAGGGCGGTGACAAGAGCCGGCTCATCCACCGACGCTCCCCTCCCCACATTTATGAAGCGGGCGGTGGCCTGCATCAGCGAAAACTGTCGGGTTCCGAAAAGCCCTCTGGTGTGGGGGGTATTGGGAAGGGCCGCGATCACAAAGTCCGCCCATGGGAGCAAATCGTCCAGTTCACTCACAGGATGGATGGCGCCGAAGTCGGGGGCCCCGTCCCGGCGGCTCCGCGCTACTCCTTTGACTTCCATGCCCATCCGTCGCAGGATCCGGGCGATGTCTCGGCCGATGCCCCCGGCGCCGACGATCAGAGCCCGGCGGCCCTCCAGGGTCCCGACCTCCCGGTAGGCCCAATGGTGCTGGCGCTGGTATTCGACGTTCTCGAACAACTCCTTGACGTAAGCCAGGATCATCATCAGGGTCCACTCGGCCATGGGTCGGTCGAACACCCCGGCCGCGTTGGTCAGAACCGCGTCGCTCTCCACCAGTCCGGGAAAGAGCGGCCCGTCCACTCCTGCTGCGGCAACGTGCACCCAACTCACCTTCCCGGCCAGGTCCCATGAGTCCTTCAGAAGGGGCGACTTGTAATTCCAGATCAGGGCTATCTCGGCTTCAGGGAGAATGGCGTCCAGGCTCTCCTTTGAGCAGGCGGCCCGCAGGCTTGCCTCCTCACCGACCACGGACAGTTTGGTAGGCACCCGTTCGGTGTAGCTGATCACCGCCACCACGGGACGGGACGACCTAGCCGGCACGGTCATGCCCCCGCAGAACGGGATCGGGATGGGAACCAGCCCTCATCGCGCCCAAGACTAGAGAAGCGGAAGGACCTCTTCTCCCAGCCTTTGGATCTGTTCGGCGGCCTGGTCGTAAGTATCACCGGGCATGTGCGGGAAGAGGGTGAGATGCTCCAGGCCACCCAGAGCCTCGGCGTAGAAGGCAACGCCTTCCGCCACTTCCTCGGGAGTGCCGATCACCCAGGTCTTCTGCTCCACCGACTGCTCCAGGGTGGGAATCAACCCAGGGGGGGTGGGACGGCCGTCCTCTCCCATGTACCCCCGGCTCCAACCGTAGGGTCCCAGGAACTTCCAGAACTCGTCGTGGCCGGGCCGCACGGTCTCCCAAGCCTTCTCATGGGTGTCCTCGACCCGTACATTGAGCACCAGCATTCGCTTCTCCCCCGGCTCGAGGGCAGTCCCCTGCGCCTTCTCGTACAGTTCGGCGAATTTGTTCCACCACAGCACCGTGAAGTGGTGGTGCTTCAGCCAGAACACCCCTCCCCAACCCCGTCTTGGTACGTACTCGAGAGTGGGTGGCGAGGTTATCGCCTGCCAGGTGTCATAGGGATACAGGGGTCGGGGCACCAGCGTCAAGGTCTGGACCGTTCCCCCTCGATCAGGGATGCCCGGTGGGGGATAGCGAAAATGCTTGCCGTGATAGGAGAAGGTCTCGTTCTCGAAGGCGGCCAGGATCACATCCATGGTCTCGTCGAATCTCTCCCGGTTGATGCGGTCGGCCTCGGCCTTGTCGGGATTGTCGTGGCTTCCGATCGCAGAACCCAGGGTCTGGGCCTCCCGGGGCACGGTGCCCCGGCCCACGCCCAGCACTCCCCGGCCTCCCGACAGGTTGTGCATGGTTGCGAAGTCCTCGGCGAAGCGCAGCGGATTCCACTGCGGGACTGTTGAAGAGCGCCCCTATCCGCAGAGTCTCGGTCCGTTCGGCCAGCACCGCCCCGAACAGCACCGCATTGGGAATCACTTCGTATCCCTCGTACTGGAAGTGGTGCTCGGTCAACCAGAAAATGTCGAAGCCGCTCTGTTCGGTCACCACCCCCATGTCCAGCATCCGCTCGGCCGCAGACCACATCTGTTTCTGGTTGTAACGGCGGTCGGTGGGAACAGGAGGCCCCGCTCCCGCGTCATCCATCTCAACTGCTCCGAACAGGAATATGCCGGTTTCCATAGGCCTTTACTCGTCCTGTCTTAGCCCCAACCGCGCCCAGTGCGGCTTCGGTGTGGATTTTAGGCGCGCCGGCGGCGCCTTCAAGCCCGGCCACCGGAGAAGACCGCCCCCGGACCTGGAATCGTCGACTCTCGCCGCCTCATCCACCATCCAGCCCCAGTGAGGGACAATCTATTGATTGCCCTGCAGGTGAAGCCGAGAGCGGTGGAGGAACGTGGCCATCTGCCCACGGGAGTTGGGCTCTTCCGGACAGTACCGAAGCGGGTCGACAGCGCATCCGATCGTCACCCGCACCGCATAGAGGGAGTCAATGTCTGCAGCATGAGAACTGTGAGCCGTGTCGACAAACCCCGCCGACACCGCCGGAGCGAACTTGAACATCCGCACCAGGAAACTCGCCATCTGGGCACGGGTGACAAAGTCCCCCGGGCAGTACCTGAAGTCGCCGGGCTCATCCCAACACCCAATGGTGATCCTCAAATCCCACAGACGCTCCACATGACCCGCCCACCACTTGCCAGGATTCACGTCAACGAAACTGCTCTCGCTTACAGGTTCCGGGTCCCTTCCATCAACAAGACGCACCAACCACACGGCCATCACCCACCGGGGTATCGGCTTCTCGGGACAGAACTCACCCGGCCTGCACTCGGTGCCGGCGAAGAGTCCTTCCGCGGCCAAGGCATTGATCGCCTCCCAGTGGGTGTGATCATTCGGAACATCAATGTACTCAACCTGCAATGGTGGCCGGTCGAATCCTCCGCCACCGTTGCCGTTACTCCCACCGTTGCCACCATTCCCACTGTTCCCACCGTTGCCACCATTCCCACTGTTCCCACCGTTGCCACCATTCCCACTGTTCCCACCGTTCCCACCGTTCCCACCGTTGCCACCGTTCCCACCGTTGTTGGTGGAACGCAGGGTCTCGAATGTCTGTATGACGATGACCCGACTGGCGCTGTCGACAGGCTGAAGCGATGCCTCCACGGTGTACCCGGTTCCCGCCTCCAACTGGTCGAGATTGAACTCCCGGACCTGCATGTCCTGCCCCCCATCCTTGGCTTCCCCCGAGTCTCCTTGATCGGTCCTGGTACCTATTCCCCGTTGTTGGATCTCTGTGGGAGGCGGCGCCATCAGGGTGTCGATCCATCCCTGCTCCGCATCCGCCATCCTCGAAGTCTCTCCATAGCGCAGGTAGACCGTTTCTTGAGAGGCATCGTCCACGTTAAGAACAGTCTTGACCTTGGCGCTGTTCTCGGTGATGTCCTCCACGTTCAGAACAATGGAGGAGGTGTTGAAGATTATCGTCCACGTCGTTTCGTTCGGATAGTCAGGATCCGTGGACACCCTCACCCAGTACTTGGTCCCTTCAGTCAGTTCCTGCAAGCCGAACTCCACGACCGCCGCACTCGGTTCCTTGGTGTTTTCCTCGGGCCACTGCGTTGGCTCACTGGAACTTGCCAGGTACTGCATGTAGACGGGATAGCGACCGTTTGGCCCTCCCATTGAGACCCGGACCGTCGCCTCCCTCTGGGTCTTGTCCACAATGGTGACCCCGATAATGCTGGGAGGCCGGGTTTCGAGGGTCTTGTTCAACGGGTCGCTGAAATCGTCGTTCAGAGACGCTGACGCCTCGTATTCGGTCCCGGAGTCGAGACCCTCCATACTGAAGTCCACGCTTGTGCCGGTGGTCGTCTCAGGGTCTTCAACAGACCACTCACCCAGCGTGCCCCCGTTCTGTGCTGTGCGACGATGACGCAAATTAACAGTCTTCTCGTCCCCTTCGGCGTTGTCGAAGGTCACCGTGACGGTGGCGGTGTGATGGCCGATATCGGAGAAGGTCATGTCCGTTACGCTGGGGGGCCCCGACGGTGTGGCGAACTCCGTTCGCTTCGTCTTCGCGATCTCCCCGGCCTGCACTGTTGGGAAGTCGTTATCCAGGGAGGCCTCTACCTCATAGGTTGTACTGGCGGTGAGCCCGGTGAGTTCAAAGGTCTCGCTGTCAGCCGTGGTATCCCGCGATAGCGTCTTCTCGGTTTCCCATGTCGTCTCGCCCTTTGCCCGATAGCGAAGGTGTACGGTTCGGTCACTGCCCCCGTGTGGCACGATGCCCACCTTCAGGTCCGCCTCGGTCTGCTTCAACGAACCTGGAACCACAGCCACGGCCGACACTGTGGGAGCGAGGGTGTCAAACTCCTTCCGGACCCGATCATTGGCGTCTCGCCCTTCGTCGAGCCAGGCCTCTACCTGGTACTTCCTTCCGGCATACAGGTTTGCCAATGTTGTTTCAGCAGTGGTGGTTTCCGTGAAAGCCTGTAACGTGTCGCCCCAGTCACCGTATGTGGTGACGGTATTCACAGTTGTGGCGATGCGATGCCTCAACTTCACCGTCTGCCGCTTGTCGTTCTTGTGGTCAATGGTGATGGTGAGATCGGCGGTCTGCTGGCCCTCCCCGGTCACGTCTATTGCGCTCACCCGGGGGCGGTTGGTCGTGTAGTCCTCGCTCAGCGTTAATCGAGGGACACTGCCTGGCGGACTTGTCGGAAATGTGTCTTGGAGCGATGCCTGCACGCGATATCGCGTATCGACCAAGAGGCCTGATATCGAGTGGGTGGCCGTCTCTTGCTGGGAGTCAGCATCGATGGCAGTGGCAACCGAAGTGGTAGCCGACCACGCCCCTTCGCACTGCGCCACTCCGGCGACCACTTCAAGTCTGCAATGACGAAAGTGCACGGTTTGGTAGTCCCCATCCGGGTCTTTCAAAACTACGTCCACCTTGGCCGCAGTCTGGTCAGGCTCAACCTCTATGCCCTCCAGGCCGGTCGAGGCGGTCGAGAACGTATCAGACTGGGAAAGGCTGAAACCCGAATCCAGCGAGGCTTGGACCTCGTACTCGGTATTCGACTCCAGATTGCTGAGAGAGATGGTCCCTCCATCTCTCTCCATGGTGGTGCTCTCCGAGTTGGGGGGCCAGTCTTCGCCCACCTCGCGGTACCGCCAGTACACCGTCGGACTCAGCAGGCTGTCAACCCAGACAATTCCAACATCTGCTTCCCCTGTAGTGGAACCGGTAGCCCTGGCATCGACTGAACGGACGTGCGGGTGAGGCCTGGTGTTAATGCCTATAGACGTCCAGTAATTGCCGCTGAAACCATTGTCGAGGGAAACATGGACGATGTAACCCATACCAGGAGTCAGATTGTTAATTCTGAAGCTGGGCTTAGCTGCGCTGGTGGTGATTACCGGAATCGATACCCAGTCGGGTGAGTTCTGGGCCGTGTAACGGACATAGAGGTTTTTTTTGATCCCGCCAGCATTGTTCTGGGTCGCCAGGGATGAATTCCACGGCACCACAATAAAGGTGAAACTGGCAGAGGTGGTGGTGGAGAAGCCGAAAATGCGGTACGGAGAACGGGCACTCAGACGAAGTTCGCCCGATAGCGTCGTGAATTCCACATCGGACGACCAACTGGAGCTATTCACCCGCGCTTGGGCTATGTAGGCGGTGTTCTCGGTCAGACCGGAAAGCGGCACCAGGGCTGTTGCTTCGGTTGTGTAGACCGTGGTGGGCGCATTCCACTGGCTGGACGAGTCAGTGGTCTTGCGATAGCGGACCTGAACTTCCTTCTCGCCCGTTCCAGGATCGGCAATGACAACTGATATGTCGGCGCTGGTGGGGTTAGCTCTCTTGGCGGTCGCCGTGGAGACCGACGGGTCGGCGAGCACGACTCCGCCGGTGGTAAGGAGGGGAGCCAGGGTGAGCACTACCACAGCGAGCACCATCAACCCAAAACGGCGTTCGCTCCTTACACGACCCGCGCGGGAGGCGCGGACCATTGAACCAGCAATGGTATTCATTTCTTGGGCGGTGAACCTCCAACGCCATGTGCCGCCAGATCCGCCCGCTTCTTCGCCTCAGCCTACAACGTTGATGTGTCAGAACCTGACATTGTTTAGTTAGCACACCTAGGTTTGACGACAGCCCCTCTGAACGCTCTCGAGCCCTGTCATCTTGCCTACCCACGGAGACGTTTCCCACCCGACTCGTGGACCTTTCGACACGGCCTCTTGTGGGCGAGGCGACCACCACGATCTGATCCCTGCTGCAAGCTGCAGTTTGGTTAGACCCCTACCTGCGACCAGACCCGAAACCGAAGCTTGCTATCTCAGCCAACTGTTCGCCCAGCATCCTCACCGCTTCCTCGAATAGCTCTCTGCCCTGCTCGGCCGTGGCCCCAACGGGATCGCCGATGTGGCCATCCGGTCCGAAGTCATCGGAGGTCCAACCGAACGGTACCGATCCACCGAACCGAACATGGCGGTTGTCCGCCAGACGGTCCGGGACCCGCCGGGTGGCAAGATTCATGTCGACCAGGTCAGGGCGGAGATGCAGCATCATGGAAGTCTCGTCGTGACCGCCGTGGATGCCCATCCCCAACTCGGCAGCCGGGGCGGACGTCGATCGTCCGCCATGATCGGCAGGAAGAAAGGGATGCAGGAGGAAGGTCTGGAGGCCCTGGGCAAGCCTCACCTCCCGGCAGGCAACCACCAGCAGGGCGGTGTTCCCGCCGTGTGAATTCAGGAACACCAGCCTGCCCGCGCCGGTGGTGGATGCCGAAGCGGCTATGTCCATTACCACCGACAGCAGGGTGGTGGCTCTGAGCCACAGGGTTCCAGGCGCCCAGGCATGTTCGTTCGCCTTGGAGACCCCCAGGGTGGGCAACAGCCACAGATCCAACTCCTCGCCATAGCGGCCTGCCACCGCCCTGGCCGCCTCCGATGCGATGAGATGATCCGTCTTTAGGGGAAGGTGAGGTCCGTGCTGTTCCACCGACCCTATGGGGAGCATCAGGATCGAAGACGGGCCGATCATCTCCCTCACCTGGGGGAGGGTCAGGTCTTCGAGCAACCGGGACGGGGCGGGGGCCATTGGAAATATGGTAGGCCCCGCTTACCATCCTCGGCATGCTGCTCGTTTCCGGCGCAGAAGAGGTCTGGACAGGCGCCAGAAGACTCACCGGTACTTCCGTGGTGTGCGTTGACGGGCGGGTACGGCAACTCGTCTCAGACCAGGGTTCTGTGCACAGGCCTGCGGGAACCACTCACCTGGATGCCTCCGGTTGCGTGGTCATCCCCGGGCTGGTCAATGCCCACCATCACCTGCTGCAGTCGGCATTCCGGACCCTACCGGGCACCCGGCACCTTTCCATGGGCAGATGGCTGGCCGCAATGGCCGCCTACTACCGCCGGGCATCCGTCGATCCCGAACTCGGCGCCGCGGCCGCCGCGGTCGGCGTGGCCGAAGGACTCCTTGCCGGAGTCACCACTGTCGCCGACCATCACTTCACCTGGCCCTCGGGGGTGCCGCCGCTGGAACTCGTGGAAGCCACCGTGGGCGCCGCCGGTCAACTGGGCGCCAGGCTGATATTCGGATACGGATCGGCGGGAAACTCACCAGGGGCCATTGCCTCGGGAGTGGAGTCGGTGATGGCACGCTACCCGGCGGTGAGTGCCGACGGGATGCTCCAGATGGCATGCGGACCCGCAGGAGTTCATTCAGACGGCCCTGAAACCTTCTCGGTCTTCGCAGAAGCAGCCCGGCAATGGGGGGTTCGCAGGCGGACCCAGGCAAACGAGCAGATCGACATCGAACGCGCCGCTGCCCGGTACGGTGGCCGCCGTCCCCTGGAACTCCTGGAGGAGTGGGGATGGCTCGAACCCGACGTCACCATTGCCCACCTGTGCGGGATAACCGACGCCGAACGGACTCTCCTTGCCCTGTCGGGCGTAACCGCCACTCACGCTCCCGGGTTCGACATTCCCATGGGATTGGGGATTTGCGAGGTGGGCGCCTTGCTGGACGCAGGTGTCACCGTCGGTCTGGGTACGAGCGGCGGCGGATACAACGACGCCGGCAACCTCCTGGCCGACGCCCGCCTTGCCCTTCAGGTGGGAGGACTCACCGAACGGTCACCGACTGCACTGGAACTCCTCGGGACGGCCACATCGGGGTCGGCAACAGGGCTGGGCCGGCCTGAACTCGGCCATCTCGAACCAGGCGCCACCGCCGACCTCTGCTGCTACGACATCACCGGACCCGAGGACGCCGGCGTGGCTGATCGCCTGGAAGGACTCCTCTGGGCCAATCCGGGTCGCCGTCCCCGCCATGTGGTGGTGGCCGGCCAGGTGGTGGTCAGAGACGGCCAACTCCAGACGGCAGAGGCGTCCGAACTCGCTGCCAGGCTGCGGGATTTGATTGCCTCCCGTCTCGACTAGGCCTCCTGTTACTCCCCCTCGTCTGTTGCGCGGGCGCCGGTTCGGGGTTTACATCAGTTGGCGGCCTGCCAGGGCCCGTCCCAGAGTTATGGCGTCCGCGTAATCAAGATCTCCCCCAACGGGAAGTCCCGAGGCAAGGCGAGTGATCCGCACATTCCGGGACCCGAACAGGCGCGCCAGGTAGAGAGCGGTGGCGTCTCCCTCCAGGGTGGGATTGGTCGCCATCACCACCTCCACCACCCCCTCTGTGGTCATCCGGTTCTCGAGTTCGGGAATTCGGAGTTGTTCGGGTCCTATCCCCCTTAACGGCGACAGCGCCCCACCCAGAACGTGATAGACACCGCGGTACTCATTGGTGCGTTCTATCACCGAGATGTCCTGTGGTCTTTCGACCACGCACACCAGGGTGTGATCACGCCGGGTGTCCCTACAGATCGAGCACGCCTCTTCCGAGGTGAGATTGAAACACCTTGCGCAGTGGCGTACCTGCTCCGTCATCTCCAGGATGGCCTCGCCCAACCTTTCCGCTGCTTCCCTGGGCAACCCCATGAGATGGAAGGTCAACCGCTGTGCGGTCTTGGCCCCGATGCCCGGCAACCTGGCGAACTCGTCTATCACCTTTTGAACAGGCGCCTCGAACTTCATATGAGCCTGAGGGTATTGCCCTGTTGAGACAACTTGTGGGAACCCCTTCGACAGTGCCGACCGGGGGCCCCGAGCCGACAGGGGCGGCGCCGACCGTAGCGCAAATGCAACAGTGGAAGGGCCACTATTGCACAAACCGCCCGTTTCTGCAATAGTCACGGTTCGACTCTTGCGCAGACGCAAGAGTGATTACTTGACTGTTGCGTAAACCCTGAGTTTCTGCAATGGTCATCAAACAACCATAGCAGAAAAGCGATACTGAAACCCCTGACCATTGCATCAATCCCCTATTTCCGCAATGGTCGGGTATCGTGAGTCTGCATGGATGCCAAACTCTATGCGGACACCATCTTCGGTGAGGTGCGCTGGGTCCCGGGTCAGGGATACCAGGCCTACTATCCACAACCGTTGCCCCAATCGGTCAAGTTGGAGCCGGACACTGTTACACATCTCGCCGACGCAGAGGCGGCGCTGGGTCGCCTGGCCGGGGCCGGCAGGCTCCTTCCGAATCCTCATCTGCTGATCCGGCCCTATCTCCTGCGGGAAGCATTGGCATCGGCGCGGATCGAGGGGACCCGGGCAAGCCTCCTCGGCGTCTTGGAGGCCGAAGCAGACTGCAATGGCTACAGTCCCGACATCGAAGAAGTCCTGAACTACGTGACCGCGATGCAGCAAGGCTTGGCTCGCCTTGGCAACCTCCCCTTCAGTATCCGTCTAATTCGCGACATGCATGCCATTCTCCTGAAAGGGGTACGCGGCAAAGAACGGCAACCTGGAGAGGTCAGAACATCTCAGAACTGGATAGGACCTCCCGGATCGACCATTCCCACCGCCTTGTTCGTGCCCCCGCCGCCCAGTGAACTCGGCTTCCTGCTGTCGGACTGGGAACGGTTCTTTCACGAAAACCGCAGCACTTCTGCTTTGGTCCAGAGTGGCCTGCTTCACTACCAATTCGAGACGATCCACCCATTCCTTGACGGCAATGGGCGAATGGGGCGTTTGCTGATTGTTCTTCACCTGGTCGTTCGTGAGCGGTTGCCCCAACCATTGCTCTATCTCTCCTCCTATTTCGAACGATACCGGGATAACTACTACGCAAAGCTCCAGGGAGTCCGGGAAAGGGGAGACCTGGATGGCTGGCTCCGGTTCTATCTCAATGGAGTGGAGACTCAAGCCAACGACGCGGTTAGCCGGGCGGAGCGCCTGGTTGACCTTCGGGAGAAATACCGGAACCGGGTAATGAAGGCAACCCGGAGTCAGGCTGTGGCCCTCGTCGACTCTCTGATCTCCAACCCGATCATCAATGCAAATCGTGTCGAAAGAATGCTCCGAGTCCAGCGCTCCACCGGCCTTCGCTTGCTGGATCTGCTAAAAGATCTGGGCATTCTCACCGAGATGGACCCGGGACCTCGCCGACTGAGGCGCTTTGTTGCCAGGGAGGTCATGACCGCTCTCGAGGAAGAGATCGCCTGGAGTCTGAGCGGGCCTGCCGAGCACCACTCCCAGGAAAGGGGCTCCAGGTGATGATGGACAGAGTCCAGAACAACCGAGCCCGGGGGCGCCGGTCAGAAGAGACTCGGACCCGATGAGTGCTCCACTTCAGTCACCGAGATATCGGCCGCCTCGAAAAAGGCCGTTACCTCGGTGTCGGTTCCGCTATCAGGGCCAACACCTGCCTCCTCCGGTGTCTCGGGATCGCCTTCCGGGGACGAGGGGGGGACGGGCTTTTGGTCCTCCTGTGCCGGCGGCGCCTCCCTGGAGTCATCTCTCGGGTCGGATGCCGGAGCCCGTGGCTCTTCGGGAACCGGAGGAGGTGAGGCAGGGCGCTGCGACGGAGGAGGGGGTATCGAGGCTTCCGAGTCGCCGATGACGAAATCGACCCGGACCTTCTCTCCCGTCCGCCTCTCGATCTCGGCACTGATGCGCGTTGCGGCATCCCTCTCTTTCAACCGGTCGAGGCGGAAGGTGTTGGAACAGTCCACCATCAGGCGGCTGCCTTCCAGCGACACCAGGTTCGTGAGCCGGAGCAGAGCGCTGTCCATCCCGCTGAAGGCTCCCACCACCTCCATCCACATCGCCTGTACTCCCTCAAGGGTGAGAGGGCCGGCTCCAGACACCGGCTCCGGCGATGCCTGCCTGCCGGCAGCCGCGGCGGGCCGCTCCTCACGTTTTACGGCATCCTCGGACGGGCGCCCGGACTTGGGGCGAGTGGGACGGGGCTCTCTTGCCTTGCGGGCGGGGGTGGGAGAAGGGGTTGCGGTGGGAGGAGGAGACGTCTGGGAACGCGAGGCTGCCGACGTGGCCGGAGGGGCGCCAAGGGGATCCGTCGTCCCGGACAGGTGCTCGATTCGCGCCTCCAGCGCCTCGATTCTTCTCAGGAGAGCAGCCGGGTGGACAGAGGTCTCCGGACGCACTATCCACAGCAGGGCCATCTCGAGCATCAGGCGCTCCTCCCGACCCTCTCGAATCTTGATCAGGGCTTCGCCCAGTTGGTCTATCACCCGGTTGACATCGGAGACCGAGAGGATTCCGGTTGCCTCCTTCCAGTCTTCGATTACTTCGGGCGGTTCCTCGGAAACCGAACCGGGATCGGAGAGGTGATGCGCCAGAAACACCCCTCTGAAGAACCCGATTCCCTCGGAGATGAAGTTGCGCAGATTGACGCCCCGGCCCTCGAGGCGAGCGACCAGCGATAGCACGCTCGGCACATCCTGGTCGGCCACTGCCCGCGCCAGAACACTCATGGTCTCCCGGTCGGCGACGCCCAGCGCCCGGCCCACTCCCTCGGTGTCCACCCTGCCGTCGCCCAGAGCAGCCACCTGCTCCAGGAGGCTCAGAGAGTCTCGGACGCTTCCCCCGGCATGGCGGGCAACCGCTTCCAGAGCCCCCCGGTGCACCTCGTAGCGCTCTTCTTCGGCCACCCAGCGCAGGTGGCGAGTCAGGACCTCGGCCGACACCGGATGGAAGTCGAAGCGTTGGCTGCGAGAACGGATGGTGTCCAGAAGTTTGTAGGGCTCGGTGGTGGCCAGGATGAAGTGGACGTTGGGCGGCGGCTCCTCGAGAGTCTTCAGCAGCGCATTGCAGGCGGCGGTAGAGAGCATGTGGGCCTCGTCGAGGATGAATACGCGGTGAGCGGAAGGCCCTGCGGCCACCATCGTCACCTGCACCCTCATGTCCCGGATGTTCTCGACCGAGTTGTGCGAGGCGGCGTCGAGTTCAACCACATCAAGAGAGGAGCCCGCGGCGATCTCCCCGCATACGGTGCAATCGTCACAGGGCTCCCCGCTCTCTTCCGGTCTCTCGCAGTTGATCGCCTTGGCGAGGATGCGGGCGGTGGAGGTCTTCCCCGTGCCCCGGGGACCGGCGAACAGGTAGGCATGGGCCACCCGCCGCTCCCGGGCCTCCCTGACCAGGGTGGAGGTCACATGCTCCTGGCCGATGACCTCGTTAAAGGTCTGCGGCCGGTACTTGCGGTATAGAGCCCGGTAATCCATATGCTTGGAATGGTATATTCGGCGAAGGACATGATGCCCGAGGACCGCATCGCCAAGTATGCCCGGAGGCAGGAGGATAGGGAGGGCCGAACGTGACACCGAGACTGGACGAACCGCCCCTCAGGATCAGGGACCGTCGCCACCGCCAGCAGGCCGAGTCATCCCTCTCTCTCCTCGCCGCCCGTTCCCGGGACTCTCGGGGACGCCACGCGCCCGAGTCGCCCGACGATCTGTTGACGCCCTTCCAGGTGGACCGTGACCGGCTCCTCTTCTCCAAGGCCTTCAGGCGCCTGCGCAACAAGACCCAGGTGTTCCCGGACCCGCCCGGCGATCACGTCATAACCCGGCTGACCCACACCATCCATGTCGCCCAGATCGGAAGATCGATGGCCGTCGCCCTCGGCCTCAACGAAGGGCTCACCGAGGCGATCTGCCTGGGACACGACATCGGCCACTCCCCCTTCGGTCATGTGGGCGAGGAGGCTCTGTCGCCTTACACCGAAAGCGGCGACTGGCATCACGCCGCTCACGGGATACGGCTGCTGAACATCCTGGAACCGCTGAACCTCACGCTGGAGACCCTGGACGGCATCCGGGCGCACACCTGGCGGGTGGAGCCGGGCCCCTCGACGGCCGAGGGGATGCTGTGCCGCTATGCCGACCGCATCGCCTATCTGACCCACGATCTGGACGACGCCTTCCGCCACGAGGCCCTGGCGCCCGCGGACATCCCCGCGGACATGATGGCCAGATTCGGAGAACCCGATCAGTGGATCGCCGCCATGAGCCGGGCGGTGATCGACGAGTCGGCCCGGACCGGCGCCGTCTCCATGGATCCCGAGGCGCTCTCGGTCATGACGGATTTCCGGACCATGATGTTCGAGAGGGTGTATGAGAGCCCGGACCGCCTCAGGGAGCACAAGTGGGCCGTGGAGGTCATCACCCGGCTGGTGGAGCATTACATCAAACACCCCGAGGATGTGCCCGAGGGGTTCGGCCTGCTAGCCGACGACCCCCGTATCCGCGCTGTCGACTACGTGGCCGGTTTCACCGATCGAGCGGCCATCACACAGCACCAAAGACTCTTCGGCAAGGTCCCGGGCCTGCGGGCCTAACCGCTCCAGAGGGCCTCGTCCAACCTCCATGGGACCGGGTTGTCCCATCGGTCGGCGTAGGCCACCTCGTGGACCGGGCGACGCTTGGCCAGACCCCAACGGCCCGTCGGGTATCCGCATGAGACCGCGGCTGCCTGTTTCCAGCCCTTGCCGGCGGGAACTCCCAGCAATTTGTCGATCTCGGCCGCCTTGAAGGACCCCAGGATGGTGGTGAGACAGGTCCCCACCCCCTGTCCCCGGGCCGCAAGCATGGCGCTCCACACCGCCGGATAGATGGAGGCGCCGGAATCGTCTCCCCTGGCGAAGAAGAACAACCACAGCGGGACTTCCGGGGCGTTGTCGGCCAGCCATTGAGCGGACCTGAAGACCCGCAGAGTCGGCTCGTCGCCCGCCTCACGCGCCCGGTCCAGCATCTTTCCGTATACCTCGTCCAGGAGCACGGCAAAGGCCTCTTGGTAGAGAGCGCCCACTTCGGCCCTCGCTTCGGGATCCGTGACAGCTATGAATCGCCAACTCTGGGCATTGCCTCCCGAGGGAGAGCGGATTGCCGCATCCAACATTGCTTGCACGACCTCGGAAGGTATGGGGTCGGGCAGGACCCGGCGCATGGCCCGGGTGGTGTAGAGGGCTTGTGTTAGATCCATTCCCCCCAGGGTAAACCCCGTCCATCTCTGCTCCGCCGCCCGGGATCTCGGTGTCACACCCGCCTTCTAAGCTATGGCCCATGAACAGCTTCGCATCCTCCAAGCAATTCGTGCGAATCCATGGCAAGCGCATGGCCTATACCGAAGCCGGGGGCGGAGATCCCATCGTGTTCCTGCACGGCAACCCCACATCCTCGTACCTGTGGCGGGACGTGATCCCGCCGGTTGTCGGCAAGGGGCGCTGCTTGGCGCCCGATCTGATCGGGATGGGAGACTCGGAAAAACTCGACGACCCGGGTCCCGGCTCCTATCGCTTCGTGGAGCACCGCCGCTACCTGGACGCATGGATGGAGGCGGTGGGGGCTACCGACAACGTAACCCTCGTGGGGCATGACTGGGGCGGCGCACTCGCTTTCGACTGGGCCAATCGCAACCGCGCTTCTGTGCGGGGCCTGGTCTACATGGAAACCATCGTGTGCCCGGTCGCCTGGGACGACTGGCCGGGGCCGGCCCGGGGCATCTTTCAGGCAATGCGTTCGCCGGCCGGAGAGGAAATCGTCCTCACCAAGAATGTCTTCGTCGAGAGGATCCTCCCCGCTTCGGTGATCGATCCCCTGTCGGAGGAGACGATGGACGAATACCGGCGACCCTACACGGCCGGAGGCGAGAGCCGCCGCCCGACTCTCACCTGGCCCAGGCAGATCCCCATCGACGGGGAGCCTGAGGATGTGGCGGCAATTGTCGCCTCCTACTCGGAGTGGCTGTCAGACAGCGATGTGCCCAAGCTGTTCATCAACGCAGAGCCCGGCACCATCTTGATCGGAACCCAGCGGGAATTCTGCCGTACCTGGCCCAACCAGGCCGAGAGCACGGTGAGGGGCACCCACTTTATCCAGGAGGACTCCGGCGCCGAGATCGGAGGGATCATCTCCGACTGGATGGAAAACCTGTAGACGAGAACCCAGTGTCGCCCGCCGGAGGGAAAGGGACGGCGGGCATGTGACGCACCCGCGGCGGGTGTTGTCACCCTGTGAAACGAGCCGACATGCCGGATGGCCGGCGGTCGGAAGGGAGGTAAGAATGAAGAGCGAACACAGCATCCGCTTCGGGGACACCACTATCAGATACGAGGTCACGCGCAGCCACCGCCGGAAGAAGACAATCCAGACCCTTGTCAGCGCTGACAAGGTGCGAG
>CAYWGY010000001.1:31269-34300 GCA_964458055.1 uncultured Acidimicrobiaceae bacterium
AGACTGGAACAACTGGTCCGCAAACAGGCGGGATGGATCCTTGACAAACAGGAGGTCTTCAACAGCAGGCCGGCGCCTCCGCAGTTCGTCACCGGTGACACCATGCCGTATCTCGGCAAGGAAGTTCCCCTGGTGGTGAACACACACGACTTCTCCGCACCCTGGATTCGTCTTGACGGTGGGCGCTTCCTCTTCGACTCGCCACCCGGGCTGAACGGGCGAGCCCGGAGGGAGTTGATCGGTGACTGCTTCAAGACGTGGTACCGGGACCGAGCCGGAGAACACCTGCCCGACCGTGTCGAATTCTGGCTTCCCATGGTGGCTTATCACGCCGATCCCGAGGTGTTGATCCGTGACCAGAAGCGTCGTTGGGCAAGCTGTTCCAGTGACGGGACCCTGCGATTCAACTGGCGGACCCTGATGCTGGATCCCAAGCTGATCGACTATCTGGTGATTCATGAACTCGCCCATCTCAAACACATGAACCACTCTCCCGACTTCTGGGACTGGGTCGGTTTCTTCCTCCCCGATATGTCAGAACGTCGTCGCCGTTTGAAGGAGGTTGAACAAACGCTGCCGCTTTAGGGGCGGAGGAAGCGATCCCGTGCAAAGAAGGAGCCTTGCCCTGCATCCGGTCCTACCATTTTCGAATATCCTGAGGCGCTGCATAAGAAGGAGACCCGAAAGTCACCAATCGATCAACTGCCACCCTTGAGGAACCCGACATCGTGGCCAAAAGCGTCCCCTCTGATGTCTTCACGGCGATGCCGAGCGGACTCCAGAGCGCTGGCCCGCAAGCGGACAAAGAGGTCCTCCCTCACGGATGGCTGAGGCAAGTCAACCGGCACAAGGGCACAGCACAACTCCACGGGGCAGCCGGTCCTTACATATCCGGATGAGGTCCGGGATCGACCTTCATGAAGAGGTGCTTTGCCTGGCGACACAGTCTGTCGAGACACGGGGCCGAGGCAGCTTGACCACAACTACAGGTGGAAGGCGGTTTGACCTGGAAGCCAACCGCGCCGTACATCCCCGCAGTGAAGTCGCCTAGTCCCTGAGGGTGCGCATTGGTTCTCGTGGCAATACCCGCCTCCGTAATAGGAGCGGTCAGCCTCGCCGCTTTCCTCGGCAGGTGGTTGTGGCCGCTGGACCTTGCCACGAGCTTTCGTCCACAGTACGCGGTGGGACTCCTGATAGCCGGACTGGTGCTGGTGGTGAGAAGGTGGCGAAAGCTGGGCCTTGCCATCGTGGTGGTGGGACTGGTGAACCTTGCCTACGTAGCGCCGCTTTTCTGGGGACGCCAGGAGGTTTCTCCGTCATTACCCCGAATGACGGTGGTCTCATTCAACGTCCAGGGAGAGAACAGGGAGTTCGGACAGGTGATCGAGTTTCTCCAGCAGGTCGACGCCGACGTGGTTTTCCTACACGAAGCCAACCGGCTCTGGGAAGAGGCCATCTCCGAGGCTGTCTCCGGTGGCAGGATTGACTACCGGCAACATCGTTCCCGCCCCGACCATCTCATCTTTTCCACTCTGACACTCACCAAGGCCCAGCCCGCGGCGGTGATCAGCCACGGTTGGGCGGAAGGGGAAGCCAGGGCGATGGAGGTGACGCTGGAACTGGGAGGATCGGAGGTGACCCTCCTCGGCATCCATCCACTGGCGCCCACCAACTCGCGACGTCAAGGACTGCGCGATGCCCAGTTCCGGTTTGCGGCCAACCGGGCAAGCCAGTCCCATGGACCCATCGTCTTGACCGGTGATTTCAACGCCACTCCCTGGTCGCATGTGTTCGGGATGCTCTCAGACGCCGGACTTCGCAATTCCCAGCGTGGGTTCGGGTTGGCAGCCACCTTCCCGGCCGAGGGCAGTTTTCTCACCAGCGTGCCGATCGACCATCTACTCCACTCCCGGCATCTGGTGACAGCGGAGAGATGGCTCGGTCCCGACTTGGGATCGGACCACTTCCCCCTGGTTGTGGAGTTGGCGCTGGTTCACTCCCCGACCTGAGGCACCCCCTGTCCGACCTTGGGAGATTCTCCAGTCCGTCCCATTTATCCTCTTTTGTGACCCCGAGTTCTTTCTAGCCAAGAGGATCTGCATGGATAGTCCCTTCGCCCACAATCGGCGGCGTCTGGCCGAGGTGATCGGCGCGGACGGCCTGGCCGTCGTGATGGCCGGGGTCCCAAGCCTGCGCAATCCCGACGTGGAGCATGCCTTCCGCCCCGACTCCGACTTCTATTACCTCACCGGTTTCGGCGAACCCCATGCCGCTGCGGTGATCGCTCCGGGTCACTCCGAAGGCGAATTCACGCTGTTCGTGAGCCCACGGGACCGGGAGAGAGAGATCTGGGACGGGCCCCGTGCCGGAGTCGAGGGCGCCAAGGAGTTATTCGGCGCCGACGCTGCCCATCCGATAGCCGACTTCGAGAGACGCTTGCTGCAACTGGCCAGGGGACGGTCGGTCATCTGGCACTCTCTGGCTGACCCCACCCGGCAAAAGGCTGTCCTGCAACTCCTCCAGAGGGCCCATGCTCTGAGGACGCGCCTGGGAGCTTTGTTTCCCCGCCACCTGTCCGATCTGCGTCCCGTGCTCTCGGAGTTTCGCCTCACGAAGTCGCCCCGGGAAATCGAATGGCTGCAGGAGGCCTGCGACCTCACCGTCGAGGGCCACCGGGAAGCCATGCGGTACGCCGCTCCGGGCCGCTGGGAGTTCCAGGTGCAGGCAGCCATGGAGAGCGTGTGGAGAATGGGAGGGTCGGTGCGGGACGGGTATCCCTCGATCGTGGCTTCGGGTCCCAACGCCTGCATCCTCCACTATGTGGACAACAACCGGCAGATGGAAGAAGGGGACCTGCTTCTGGTGGATGCCGCATGCGAGGTTCGCCACTTCACATCTGACATAACGCGCACCTTTCCCGTCTCCGGCGCCTTCACCTCCGCCCAGCGCCGGGTCTATGAGGTGGTGCTGGCGGCACAGCAAGAGGCCATTGCCTCCTGCCGCCCCGGCCATCACATTCGGTCGCCCCACC
>CAYWGY010000002.1:0-1437 GCA_964458055.1 uncultured Acidimicrobiaceae bacterium
GGGCACCCGGGTCATGGTCCCCTCGCAGCCGGAGTCGGCACACCGAAAGGTGATCAGATCCATCACATGTTTGTGGAGGTCGGCGGGGCGTTCGCCCGACAGCCTCTCCAACTCGTCCAGCGAGCCGACGCAATGTTGGAGTCCGCAGTTCCCACACTCCCACACCGGTATGCACGATCCCCAGTAGCGATTCCGGCTGATGGCCCAATCCCGGGCGTCGCCCAGCCAGTTGCCGAAGCGCCGCTCGCCCACATAGCCGGGCACCCAGTGGATCCGGGCGTTGTGGTTCACCAGTCTCTCGCGCATTTGCGACACCTTTACGAACCAGGTGGGGATGGCCTTGTACATCAGCGGGGTGTCGGTGCGATAGCAGAAGGGGTAGGAGTGGCGGATGCGCCCTCTCCGGACCAGTTTGCCGGCCTGGTCCAGCATGCTGACGAGAGTCTTGTCCGCATCCTTGATGTTCTCGCCGGCCACCTCCGGAACCTGGTCGGTGAATCGTCCTTCGGCGTCGACCGGGTCAACTATCAGATTGAGGTTGTTGGCCAGGAAGGTGTCGAAGTCGGCCTCGCCGTACGCCGGCGCCATGTGCACCAGACCTGTGCCCTCCTCGGCGGTGACGTCATCGGACGGCACCACTACGAAGCCCCCTTGTGAACCCAGATGCTCGAAGTGGGGGAACGGGGGTTGGTAGCGGCTTCCCACCAAGTCTGCGCCCCTGGCCCGGGCCAGGATGGCAGGGGGTTTCTTCCAGACGGACTCCGCCAAGGCCTCGGCTACCCAGTAGCGGTTCCCGTTGTCGGAGACCGCAATGTACTCCAAGGCGGGGGCAACCGCCACCGCAAGGTTGCCCGGCAGGGTCCAGGGGGTGGTTGTCCAGATCAGGAGATAATCACCGGAACTCACCGGCCCGGATCCTTCTATCACCTTCAACTTGACAGTTATAGAAGGATCCTCGACATCTTTGTATCCGCCCAGGTTCAACTCGAAGTTGGATAGCGGAGTGGAACAGGCCCACGAGTAAGGCAGGACCTTGAAGTCCCGGTACACCAGGCCCTTGTCCCACAATTGCTTGAATACCCACCAGACGCTCTCCATGAACCCGGGATCCATGGTCTTGTAGTCGTTGCGGAAGTCGACCCACCGTCCGATCCGTTCGGTAACTTCCTCCCACTCCTCGGTCGTGCGCTCCACCATTCTCCGGCAGGCCTCGTTGAACCGGTCCACCCCCAGTTGGTTTATCTCGTGGGGTCCGCTGATGCCCAACTGTTTCTGAACTTCCATCTCCACAGGAAGCCCGTGAGTGTCCCATCCGAAGCGTCGTTCGATGCGATATCCCCGCATAGTCCAGTATCTGGGAACGATGTCCTTGATCACGCCGGCCAGTATGTGGCCGTAGTGAGGTCGCCCGGTGGTGAATGGCGGGCCGTCATAGAA
>CAYWGY010000002.1:1507-33551 GCA_964458055.1 uncultured Acidimicrobiaceae bacterium
TACTCGCGGTCGGCGGGGCGGCGGCGGATTGACTCACCGAAGGCGTCCGCCTCCCTCCACAACCGGGACACCTCGGCGTCGATGTCAGGGAAGTGCACCTGGGGTTTTATGCGGACGAAATCGGATGGAGACATTTGCAGGCTCGGGGTGGCGTCGAAAACAGAATGGTACATTTGTCGAATGGCCGCGCCGGCGCCTTAAGGTGGATGAGAGGGTGTTTCCAGAGACCTGGTCTCCGGCGGTGCGAACGGTCGGGGGAGTTACGCGGCTCCAAGTGTGGGTGGTCCCGGGATCATCACGGAGCCAGGTGGACGGTATCCACGGTGACTCCGTCAAAATAAGGGTTAGAGCGGCCCCCGAGCAGGGGCGGGCGAACCGGGAGGTGGAAGGGCTCCTGTCGGCGACCCTGGGTGTGAGAGTTCGGGTAATTTCGGGCCATCTTTCTCGCCGTAAAAGGGTTGAAATCTCACCGGGACACGATAGGATTTAGTTCCTGATATGGGGCACCGAGAGGAGAATTGATGGCCAGGGTGCTACACGAGAAGACCGTCGCCCAGCTCCGCGCCCGTCTTGAATCAGAGAGGGGACGGATCATGGGGTTGATCGGAGGCTACAACCAGGCTATGGAAGAGGCCAGAATGTCCGAGGGCGCCGGGGAGCGGAGTTCCGATCCTGCCAGCGCCGAGGCGGGCGCCGCCGCCACCGACAACGAGACGCAGATGTCACTGGAGCGGAACGCCACATTGCTGCTGGATAAAGTTAACGACGCATTGGCGAAGATGGACAGAGACGATTACGGCAACTGCGACATGTGCGGCAAGCCGATTCCGGTGGCCCGTCTGAGGTACCTCCCCTACGTCGACAGTTGCATAGAGTGCGCCGGCCGAAACTGATCGCCACCCTGGGTTTGGCTGTCGGCGCCGCCGCCACGGTGGTGGTGGCCGATCAGATCACCAAGCACTGGGCAGAGCGTGACTTCGCTTCCGAACGGGTTGAAGTGGTTCCCGACGTGCTGTGGTTCACCTATCTTGAGAACCCGGGATCAGCCTTCTCGCTTTTCCAGGATTCGGGGGTCTGGTTGGGCTTGGCTGCGGCGGGGGCTGTAGGTGTCATCGGATGGTCCCTACGGCACCCCCGTCCCACTCAAGAGGTTGTCGGCCTGGGACTGGTGATGGGAGGCGCGGTGGGGAACCTCGTGGACCGGGCAACCCGGGGAGAGGGACTCTTGGATGGGAAAGTGGTCGACTGGATACAGATCCCCAACTTTCCCGTTTTCAACATGGCGGACACCGCTCTGACAGTCGGGGTGGGACTGATACTGCTGTCCGCCTTCCGGCAGAGCTTTGGCGCCTCGCGGTCGCGTTCCTGAAACCCCGAAAGCGGACAGCGCCGGGCTGGAACTGCGGGAGTGGACGGTGCCCGCCGGTCTGGACGGCGAACGAGCCGACCGGGTGGTCTCCATCCTCCTGGGAGTCAGCCGCTCCATCTCCCGGCGCCTGATCGAGGCAGGGCGGGCACGCTCCCGGGCAGGAAGGCTCAAGCCGGCGGCGCGGGTGGTAGCGGGGGCCTCCCTGTGGCTGGGAGACCCTCCCGAGAGGCGACTGAAGCCCGAGGAGGTTGACTTCGAAGTGGTGTACGAGGACGACCATCTGGCGGTGGTGGTGAAACCGGTGGGGGTGATAACCCATCCGGGTTCGGTGGTTCCCGGTCAGACCGGGACCCTGGCGGCGGGGCTGTTGCACCGGTATCCGCAGATCGAGGGAGTGGGACAACCGGCCCGGTGGGGAATCGTCCATCGCCTGGATAGGGGAACCTCCGGTCTGTTGGTTGTGGCCCTCACCTCCGAGGCCTATGCGGGGTTGACGGTGGCTCTGCGCCACCGCCGGGTGAAACGCCGCTACCTGGCGCTGGTGCACGGAGTCATGGAGAGCACCAATGGAGCGGTGGAGGCGCCGCTGGGTCCCCATCCCCGGCGGCGGGGAAAGAGGGCGGTGGTGGCTGACGGAAAGTACGCATTCACTCGCTACCGGATGACTGGGAACTGGGACCATCCCCCGCTGGCCCTGCTCGAGGTGGAGTTGGAGACAGGGCGCACCCACCAGATCCGGGTACATCTGGCGTCCATCGGCCATCCGGTGGTGGGAGACTCCCTCTACGGCAACAGGCCCGATCCTCTGGGAGCCGGTCGCATGTGGCTGCATGCATCCGAGTTGACCTTTCGCCATCCGGCCGATCCGGAGAGGGTTACCGAACACCGGGCGCCGCTCCCCCCTGAGCTGGATCGCGCGCTCCCTGCGCTGTGAGTGGTTAGCCTTTCTCAGTGTTGTCGTGAGTTCCGATCACTCTCCCATCACCACCTGCCACCGCCACCCCGGCACGCCCACCCGGTTGGCGTGCAGTAGTTGCGATCGCCCGATATGCCCTTCCTGTTCCCATGACGCCGCGGTCGGGCAGAAGTGTCCCGATTGCATCGGCCAGGCTCAACGCAACATCAGGACGGTGAGAGACAGGGTGGGTATTCCTCCGGTCACTCTCGCGATCCTGGTCGTCACCGGTGGTGTCTACGTGGTTTCCTGGCTGCTTCCCGGTCTCGAGGTCGACTTGATCAACGAACTTGCCATGTGGAACCTGGGAGTGGCCTTCGGTCAGTGGTGGAGGATGGTCACGGCAGTCCTCCTGCACGGATCGCTGTTTCACATACTCTTCAATATGTGGGCGCTATATGTCTTCGGACCACAGATAGAGCGGGAGTCGGGTTCGGTGCCCTTCCTCATGATCTACCTGTCTTCGGCGGCCGGGGGAAGTCTCTTCGTGTACCTCTTCTCAGGTCCGTTCACCGTCTCCGTCGGCGCCTCCGGGGCCATCTTCGGCCTGTTCGGCGTGTGGTTGGTGGGGGCGTACCGGATGAGGCACACCCATTACGGAAGACGAATCCTCTCCCAGTTGCTGGTGCTCCTGGCCATCAACTTCGCTCTGCCCCTCTTCCTGCCCAACATCGCCTGGCAGGCTCACCTCGGGGGAATCGTCACCGGGGCCGTCATCGGATTCCTGTGGTCGGCCCAGCGGCGGCGAAGCCGGGGCGTTCTGGCCCTGGCGGCCTCCGCGCTGGTTGTGGGAATCCTGGTGGTGGTTGTCTCCCTGATGGTTGAGGGGAGCCTTCTCGCTTTATGACCGGTCGAGCCGGATTCGCCCACCTCCACCTGCACACCGAGTACTCCATGCTCGACGGTGCCTCCCGGGTGGGCGAGATCATGGCTGCGGTGGCCGCGGACCGCCAGCCGGCGGTGGCCATGACCGATCACGGGGTCCTATATGGCGCGGTCGATTTCTATGGAGCGGCGCGGGATGCGGGTATCAATCCCATTCTCGGGATGGAGGCCTACCTCACGCCCGGTTCCCGGTTCGACCGGCCCACCGGAGAGAGCAACGTTCGCCATCACATAACCCTGCTGGCCTATAACGACACCGGCTATCAGAACCTGATCAAGATCAGCAGCCGGGCCTTCTTGGAGGGTTACTGGTACAAACCCCGCACCGACCGGGAACTCCTGGCAGAGCACTCGGAGGGGATCATCGCCACCTCGGGGTGCCTGAGCGGGGAGGTCGCCTCCCACCTGGTGGCCGGACTGGTGACCGAGGAGGGGGGCAACAGGGGGGTGTTCGACCCGGAGGCGGCGCTCAGGGCGGCCGCTGACTACCAGGACATCTTCGGCCGGGACAACTTCTTCATAGAGATCATGAATCACAACCTTCCCCAGCAGGAGAACCTGCTGCCGGAACTGGTGAGGATTGCCGAGCGGGTGGGGGCGCCCCTCCTGGCGACCAACGACTCCCACTACACCCGGCCCGGTCAGGCGGAGACCCACGACGTTCTGCTTTGCATCAACACCGGCGCCAACGTGGCCGACGAAAACAGGCTGCGCTTCGACTCCCAGGAGTTCTACATCAAGTCTGCCCGGGCCATGCGGGAGCTTTTCCCCGCCGACCTCTACCCCGGGGCCTGCGACAACACCCTGTTGGTGGCCGAACGGGTCGACGTAACGATGGAGATGGGCCGCCAACTTCTGCCCGACTTCCCCACGCCTTCCGGACACACCCACGCCTCCTATTTGAGAGACCTCGTGTGGCGGGGCGCCCGGCGTCGATACGGCGGCGACATTCGGCAGGAGGTCTCCGAGCGGATCGGATACGAGTTGAAGGTCATCGGCGACATGGGTTTCGATACTTACTTCCTGATCATCTGGGACCTGATCCGGGAGGCTCGCGAGCGGGGAATCCGGGTGGGCCCGGGCAGGGGTTCGGCTGCCGGATCCATTGTCGCCTACTGCCTGGAGATCACCCAACTCGACCCGCTGGAGTACGGGCTCATCTTCGAGAGATTCCTGAACCCTGGACGGGCGGCGATGCCCGACATCGACATCGACTTCGACGAGCGCTACCGGTCACAGATCATCGAATACGTCCGGGAGCGATACGGGTCGGACCACGTTGCCCAGATCGTCACTTTTGCAACTATCAAGGGCAAGCAGGCGATCCGCGACGCCGCCCGGGTGTATGGCTACGAGTACCGGATGGGAGATCAGCTGGCCAAGCAGATGCCTCCCGCCATCCTGGGTAAGGAGGCCTCCCTCCATCAGTGCCTCAACCCGCCGGGATCCGATGACGATGGCATCGTCAGGGACTGGTTCAACAACGCCGCCGGATTGCGAGAGGCCTACCACACCGACGAGGACGCCCGCAAGGTTATCGACGCCGCCCGAGGACTTGAGGGTCTCCGCCGCCAGGATTCCATCCACGCCGCCGGGGTGGTGGTCTCCCCGGTTCCCATGCCCGAGTTGGTGCCGGTGCAGCAGAAGGGCAAGGGAGCGGAGGTGGTTACCCAGTACGAGATGGGCGCAGTGGAGAGATTGGGCCTGCTGAAGATGGACTTTCTCGGCTTGCGGAACCTCTCCACCATAGAGAGGACCCTGGACATGGTGGAGAAGGCCACCGGCGATCGTCCCGACATCGACCACATACCCCTGGACGATTCCAAGACTTTCGAGTTGCTGCAGGCAGCGGAGACCATCGGCGTCTTCCAACTTGAGGGCGACCAGATGAGAGCGCTCATACAGCGCCTCCGCCCGGATCGCTTCGACGACGTGGTCGCCCT
This sequence comes from uncultured Acidimicrobiaceae bacterium, assembly GCA_964458055.1. Classification (GTDB taxonomy): domain Bacteria; phylum Actinomycetota; class Acidimicrobiia; order Spongiisociales; family ZC4RG35; genus Bin76. The sequence continues at coordinate 6,660 of CAYWGY010000002.1, forward strand.
GGTGGCCTTGTACCGGCCCGGTCCGATGGGCGCCAACATGCACACCCTCTATGCCGACCGCAAGACCGGTCGGGCGGTGATCACCCCGCTTCACCCCACCGTCAGGGAGATTCTGGAACCAACCTACCAGATCCTGGTCTACCAGGAGCAGGTGATGGAGGTGTCGAGAGCCATGGCCGGGTACTCCATGGAGGAGGCGGACAATCTTCGCAAGGCGATGGGCAAGAAGATCCAATCGGTGATGGATGCCGAGGAGGAGAAGTTCGTCGAGGGATGCGCCTCCCAGGGGTACGACCGGACCACCGGACGGGAGTTGTTCGGGTTGATCTCCCACTTTGCAGGGTACGGGTTCAACAAGTCGCACTCCGCCTGCTACGGCCTGATCGCCTACCAGACCGCCTACCTCAAGGCCAATCACCCGGCCGAGTACATGGCAGCCCTGCTCACTTCCTCCAAGGCCAACCGCGACCGGACTGCCCTATATCTGAAGGAGTGCCGGCGCATGGGGCTGTCTGTGAAGGTGCCAGACGTCAACGAGTCGGGCCTCGACTACGAGGTCCGCTCCGGCGGCATAAGGGTGGGCCTCTCGGCGATCCGCAATCTCGGTGAGTCGGTGGCGGAGAGGATCATCGAGGCTCGCCGGCAGCAGGGGGACTTCACCGGCTTCGTCGACTTCTGCGAGAAGGTGGCGGTGGAGGCCCTGCGGCGGAACACCCTGGAATCGCTGGTCAAAGCGGGAGGCTTCGACGGACTGGGACATACCCGCCGCGGCCTCACCGAGGTGCTGCCCCTCATAGTCGACTCGGTGGTGGATCGGCGCCGCCGCGAGGAGGCCGGCCAGTTCTCCCTATTCGGAGGAGGAGGACTGCCCGACCTCACCCTACCCGAGATCCCCGACCATCACTGGGAAAAGCAAGTGCGCCTCGGCTTCGAGAAGGAGATGCTGGGCCTCTACCTCTCAGATCATCCCCTGGCGGAGAAAGCCCGGGACCTCAAGGCAGCGGATGCCATCTCAACCTCGAAGCTGGAGACTCTTCCCGATCGGGAGAAGGTGACGATCGCCGGTCTGATCGCCGGCCTGGTGCCCAAATGGACCCGCAAGGGAGACCGAATGATGGTGCTGGTTGTCGAAGACCTCGATGACGAGGTGGAGGTGGTGGTCTTTCCCAATGTGGTGAAGCGTTACGAGGACATCCTGGCGATCGACCAGATGGTGGTGATATCGGGCAGGGTGGACCGGCGGGACGATGGAGTGCAGGTGATCTCCAGCCGGGTGCAGCCACTGAAGCCCGCGCCTCCCTCAGTCGACATTAGGTTGAACTCGAATTTCATGAGCGAACGCGACAACGCCATGCGCCTGGGGGAGTTGTTGCGCCGTTATCCGGGCAAGAAGCAGGTCACCTTCCACATCGAGAGCAACGGAACCCACCAGGTGATACGAACCTCCAACCCGACAGTCGGCGATGATCCCCGCCTCATCGCAGAACTGGAGGACCTGTTGGGCGCCGGCGCGGTGATAGTGGCCGCCTAGCCTGTGGGCGCTCACCGGTGGACGGGATCCTCAGCCGGTAACAGTTGAATCCGGCGAAAAGCGGGGGTGACATCGTGGGTCCGCGACTCCTGCAACCAGGGCAGGGTCCGTCTCCGCGCCGCCCCTGTCGACCAACCGCGGTGCTGGGACACCATGTTCTAACCAAGCCCTCGCCAGGGTGCCGTCAGAACGCCGGTGGCCTCCTCACAAGGGGTTTCCATCCGGTAGGGGTACAGGCACGGACCGGGGCCGACTCCACGATCGCACGGGCGACCGCAGTTGCTCCTGGACAGACTGGTTGCGACAAATCGCCCACAGGTGTCCGGCAAGCGAAATCGCAGCGGACCATGAGATGGGGGAGGACGTTCAAGTCCGGTCCCATCTGGTTGACGGTTGGAGTGTCAGCCCCACGTGCGACTGCCTACTCTTCACCGGAGTTTGGTGGATCCGTCGACATTCCTGCGGGTACCTCGATCTCGCTGCTGTGGAACCAGACCCCCACCGGGAGGTCGGCCGGCAGGTAGCGAAGGTTGGGGGTGATCGCCTCGCCGTCGGCGCCGACGAATCCCACTTCTGTCCGGCCGCCGGCAACGTGCCGCGCCCGGACCTTCCCGATCGAGACTGCACCCACCTCTACGTCCCCGCTCACGTGCCAACTTCCCACCGGTGTGTCCACTCCCAGGAATCGTTGCGGCGGCAGGACCTGGCGGCCGCCGGCAAGCATCACACGGTGTTCCAGGCGGCCGTCCTCGCCCATCCGTGCGATTATGCGCAACCGGTACGACTCGGGTCCGGATGCCGGTGCCGGTGGCGTATCGATACCCAGCAGCATGCGGAACTCGCGACTGTGGCTGATGGCGAGGCGTTGCAGGAAACGGAGGTTCGCGGTGCGGGCCGCTCCGATGGCGCACAGTGCACTGTCTACCGCCAATCCGTGAATCGGCCGGCTGGCGCGCATTTCGGCGTCGAGAGCGAGCAACCGGTCGACGTCGGCCGAGTCTGTGGTCTCGAGCGCCTCGCGAAGTGCATCCGCTCGGAGATTGCAGGTCGCCTGGTCTGCCATCATCTCCCGTACGGCGGCGTCCTGCCATCCCCGTTCGGCGGCCCGGGCCGCCGTAACAGTCTCTCCAGCCGTCACTGCCGGTGCGACGACGCTTTCGGCATAGGCGACCTGGGAGTGGGCCACCAGCGCTTCCTCGAACGACAGGGTCGCGCCGTTGTTGATCCGATTCCGAAGGGAGCGCCAGGCTGAGGCCAGCCACGCAAACTCCGAGGACGCCCCAGCGGCTGCCTGCAGCACGGAGTCTTCGATCGTGATCGGGTTGAGCGCCTCTCCGGCAGCCAGGGATTCGATCATCCCCGTTGCGCCGACGACAGAGGAGTATCGCCGCGCGAACGCCTCCAAGAGGGTGCGCGTCGACAGGTTTTCCACAGAGACCGGGGTCCGTCTCGCCCCATCCGACAGCGCCGAGATCCCCGGCCGCTCGAACACGCCATCCAATAGCTGAGTTTGCACGCCCGCCGTGTAGATCGCTTTGAGCCGAACCTGCTCATCCACTTCTGAGCCGGTGGCAGAGATCACCTCTGTGGTGACCTCCCCGTCGCCGTCGAATACCGCGGTTACCGTGTATCTGGCGCCGTCCACCCGCACGTCTACGGGGTCGAAAACCGGACCGTCCAGAACCATCACGTTCTGCCACAGGCCATGGAACCCGATCTCGTTGCCATCCCTGTCGTAGGCGAGGACCGCCACGAACACCCACGAGGGGCCGGGCCGGCTGAAGATGACCTCGAACGGATCAAGGTCGCTGATCGAAGCGCTTCCCGCGCTCTCCGTTTCGGACCCGGTGTGATAGGAGACACCGGCTTGCCAAATCCCCCTGACAGGGCCGAGGCGCTCGAACTCCCGGGGCCCTACCACGTACAGCAGGGCGTAGTCGCCAGGGGCGAGGTCACCCCCCAGGTTCCCGGCGCGGTAGTGGATGGGGACAGGGTCTCCCGCCACCACCACGGGGGGGACGTGAGCTGCCTCGATCTTCAACCGGGCCAGCTGCTGCTCGGCCTGCTCGTCCACCAAGTGGACCGTTAGGTCGAAGTCGGATCGCAGGGGTTGGTAATCGCGCTCCAGGTAGGTGGTCGCCTCGATGAAGTAGCCACCGGCCGGCAGGTATTGGTCGATGAGGGAATTGCGCCGCTCTCCGCCATCGTCGTTGGCTGCGATTATGCCGCCCGACAGTGAAGCCAGGGACATGACAGGATCGCCGTCCTCCGAACTCAGAACAATACGCACGCGACCGCCCTGCTCGAGGTTGAACGTGTAACCGTGAGCGGGATGGGCGACGACGAACCGCGATCCGCACGTATCCAGCGTCCAGGACCCGGATGCGCTCAGATCGGCGCCCGGTTTCAGCGTGCCCAGATGCACCGGCTCGCAACCGGAAACGTAGCTGACGGAGATGGCGAAGTCGGCCGGTCCACGGCTCCGACCGCCGATTGTCGTTGCCTCGACCATGTATGTGCCGGGTTCCAGGTCTCGCTCCACGCGGGCATCGGTATTGGCTCCGCCGTCGTCGTTGTCAGCGATGCGGCTGCCGTCCTCTGTGAGCAGGTAGAGGTAAGGGTCGGCTTCTTCGGATGTCAGGTCGATCCGGACTCGTCCCGCCGTGGCGACTCCGAACCGATAGGTGTGGGCGTCGCTGTCGGCGCGGAACCGTGAGTCGCAGTCCTCGTTCGTCCAACGCCCGGCCGCCTCCAACGCGCCGTCGCTCAGCGTTCCGAGGTCCAACGCCTCGCAGTCCGTGGGCTCCTGCCCCAACACGGTTTCCAATCCGGGAAGGGCAAGCACGCCCGCCATAAGGGTGAATGCGATGCAGGCTCGCGCCAGCCCGCGCATCCCCGATCGACCGACCATGACTCGTCCCATCTCGACTCCTTCTTGTTCGGGTTGCTGTCAGATTGGGGCTTGTGTCGACTTGGGCCCCTGACGATCAGGCGCTGAGAGCAACCATCCAATGACTCTTAAATATCAGGGACCAACGGTAGCAAGATTATCCAATGTTCTATTGAAGGGTGACCTCCTGCAGACCGCACCCGGGTCGTCTCGGGGCCGCCGAAGCCGTGGTCGGCGAGGAGACACTGCACCCGTTGTGACACCCCTTCCCAACGCCGGAACCTCCACACTCTCCCAACCCCCGTCGACAACGAATCCACCTTCCGTCAAACCACCCCGACCCAACTCCTGGTTACTCAAACGCCTGTCTAGGACTGTCGGGGGCGATTCACCGGGGGATTCAAACGTTGGTTCAGTCGGTTACTTTTGAGAGGTATCCTTGGGCGGCAATGGCACAGCAACTGGATGTTGACGCGATGATCGCTCGATACCGGGCGCGGGCGGAGGCCGTGAAGGAACGTCCGCTTCCCCCCGTGGCGGGAGCCGAACGACGCAAGTTCATCGCTCAGGCGGAGCAGGACTACATGGACTACGCCTTGGTTGGGGCGGCCGAGTGGTCGGTGGATGACGGTCACCTGGTGTTGCGCATCCCCCTGGGAAGGGGCTAGGCCCGCTACGCCCCCCGCGACTCTGCCCGTTTGGCGGAACGACGCTCCGATTCCAGCCTCTCCAGGTCGACTCCCCGGGTGTTCAGGAACTTGAAGGCGTCGGCGATCCTTCGGTGTCCCGCCACCTCGGCGATCTGGCGGTGCATCTCGATGCACACCCGGCGGTAGTTGGGATGACCGGCGGGTTGGGTGCGCAACTCGATGAGGTGCAGTGCTTGGCGGGCGTTCATCTCCATCATGAACCTGATGTGGAAAGCGAACGGGACTGAATACTGTGCCACTTGGCGGCCCAGTGAGTCCCGTATCCGTTCGTAAACCTCCCAAGCTTCGCCCATCCTCCGTTCCCAGGTCGGGGCCAACCCGGCGTCGTCCAGTTCGGCGGGACTGTCGTGGCCGAGGCGGGCAGTGAGGGGTTGCCACTCGATGGTCATCATTCGGTGCCGCTGCAGGTCGCGGAAGGCGCCGAAGTCGCAAGTGACATCGAATCGGTAGTAGCTTCGCTCCAGTGCCCGCCCGGGTTTGTGGCGCCGGTTGCCCCGTTCTCCCACCAGGGCGGCGATCAGTTCAGTGACCTGGGAAGATGCCATCTGGCTCACCGCGTCCTGCAACTGGGCATCGGAGAGTTCGGAGACCCCGTAGAGGGCGGCGGCTGCCAACTTGCGCTCGGCGCCGGGATCCCAATCGGTGAGGACCACCTCCGGACCCGAGGCAGGCTTGAGGTCCAGACGGTCGGCCAATCCCTCCAAGCGAGCGGTGGTGTCTGCAAGGTAGCGGCTCCACAACAGGCCTCGACCGGGACGATCCACCCGGGTCAGGAAGGATGGGATCACCTTGCGTAGTTCCTTCAGCATCATGGCGCCGTAATCGCGAACCTCTGCCAAAGGGTGAGACTGCATGCGGATCATGGCCATCTCGTATGCCTGGCCGGTGGCGTAAACACCCACGTTGGAAACGGTGGATGCTGGTAGCAGGCCCCGGATGGAGTCGAATGCCTTGGCGCGGATGGCAGCCCTGTGGATCCACTCGGGGTCCTCCGGCTGGCGCGGATGGCGCTTGGTGAAGTAGTCGATCATCACCGGACGCATCTGCCTGTAGGTGTCAAAGAGGCTGTCCATTGCCTCCAGGTACTCGCTCCGAAGCGGGGAGTCATCGATCTCGGGTGGGGTGAAGTACCGGTATTTGCCTCCCAGAGGCTGGTCGTAGGGGATGTAGCGGGTGGACTGTTCCAGGTAAGCGGCCAGCCGGCCCCATTCCAGCACCTTGGTGAGCAGGTTGGATGCCTGTTCGCAGGCCAGATGGACTCCTCCCAGTTGCGCAACCGAGTCGTCTCCGTACTCATAGAAGACCCGGCGGTACAGGTCCTCCGCCCGCTTGAGTTTGAGAAGGGGATCATCTCTGCTCATCTCGGTGGCGATGGCCTCGATCCCGACGGTGGGATCGGCGACGAACTCGTCCAGGAACAGCCGGCGCAGCGACTTGTGAGTGCGGCTGTAGCGGGCGAATAGCGCTCCCTTTACCACCTCGGGAAGGTTGATCAGGGCGAACACCGGTCCGTCGAGGTTGGTGAAGAAACGGCGTAGCAGCTTCCGTTCCCGGTCGGTGAAGGACTCACGGTAATAGGACATCGGGGCAATAATGATAAGAAGTGCCAGGGATTCGGTACCGTATTGGCCATGTCACCGCTGGTGTTCCGGGTTCTCATCGGTTTTTTGGTGGTGATCGCGGTCGTCTTGGCGGTGATCCCCTTGCTGGCGGCTTTGGACCTTGCCCGGGGAGGAAGCGGCCTCGGGATCTGTCCCGACGGGGTCTGGCTGTGCACGGATCCCTACCTTCCGGTGGTGCGGCTAACCGGCCTGGTGGCGGTGGCGATGGGGGCGGTGGCCGTCGGAATCCGCCTGGCCCGAAGGGGGCTGCGCTGGTCAGAGCGCGCCGGGAGGGCGACGCAGTCCCGGTAGGCGGGGGAGTCTCGGATCGAGAGGTTGTCGCCAACTACTCGTCCGCGGGAATGATGCCCATCTCTTTCAGGGTCTGGGTGGCGACGAACAACCCCTTGGAGGAAGCGCAGACCCTCTCCTCGGAGAGCAGTTGGGCGGCGATGAGCAGACGCTTTCCCCGTTGGCTTTCCACCCTCGCCCGGACCCATAGGTTGGGATCGTCCACCGATGCGGGCCGGTGGAACTTGATCTCGAGCCGTCCGGTTACCGCCATGGTGTGTCGGGTGAGGATGGCCGCCCACACCGAGATCTCGTCCAGGGTCGTCGAGACCACGCCGCCGTGCAGGGTGCCGAATGTGCCCCGCAGTTCCACCCGGGGATGGAATTTGGCCACCGCGTATCCGTCATCGAGATGGAACCCGTCCATGCGTAGCCCGTGGGGATTGGCTTGGCCGCAGGCGAAGCACCCCTCTCCGTAATAGGCGCGGAGATCAACGATCAGTCGGCTGGTTGCTTCGGTGCTGAGATCCTTCATTGGCCGCGAGAGCCCAACCATAACGGTGGGAGAGATGCTCGCGGTCGGCGAGGAGACGGATGCCCAACTACCATCGGGTCCGAGTGGCACCCAAGCTCCTGTCGGACGGCAATCGGCCCCCCCCAGCCCGGAGGGGAAAGGCGCGGGCGGTGTTGAATCGCCTCATACGACGCTATCCCTCGGCGGCCACCGCTCTCGATTACCGCGACCCCTGGGAACTGCTGGTTTCCACCGTCCTGTCGGCCCAGACCACCGACGAGAACGTGAACCGGGTGACCCCCGAACTGTTCCGGAGATGGCCCACCGCCGCCGACCTGGCGGACGCCTCCCTGGAGGAGGTGGAGAGCGTGGTGTTCTCAACTGGTTTCTACCGCCAGAAGACCCGCGCCATTGTGGAGTTGTCCCGCGACCTGACGGATCGGTACGGTGGAGAGGTCCCCGCCGATCTCGATGAGTTGATAACCCTGCGCGGTGTGGGACGCAAGACCGCCAGCGTGGTGTTGGCGGAGGCCTTCGACATCCCGGCGATCGCGGTCGACACCCATGTGCGCCGGGTGACCGGACGCATCGGAATCACCACCCAGACCGATCCCACCAAGATCGAAAAGGACCTGAAGGCTCTCTATCCAACCAAGGCCTGGACCGGCATCTCCATGAGATTCATACAGTTCGGCCGCGATGTCTGCGACGCTCGATCACCGCGTTGCGGGGAGTGCGAGATGCTCCTTGACGGACTTTGCCACTGGCCTGAGCGTTCCTGAGGCTGTTGCGCTGCTTCGGTGTTCAACCACGGCTGCACCGAAGATGGCATCGAGAGAGCCCTGGCCAACCAGACCGGGTACCGAATGGACTACTTCCGAAGAGGCCCTCGCACGGTGGTTTGGGTTCGGTATGAAAGGCGATCCGGTTGGCGTGATGGTGGATGAGGAGGGGGGAGTGGTCTGTTGCACCTTCCGCTACGAGAAAAAGCACAGGAGAAAGTTGAGGTGGCGGTGACCAACGGGCCGGGCTGGATTCGAGGCCCCGCAAGGCATTGGGACCGTCGGATACTGGCGTTGGCGGCGCCCGCTCTGGGAGCGTTGGTGGCCGATCCGTTGCTCTCGCTGGTGGACACGGCTTTCGTGGGGCGGCTGGGCAGAGTGGAACTGGCCGCCCTGGGGGTGGACGCCGCCCTATTCGGGATGGCTTTCGCCGCCTGCAATTCCCTGGCTTACGTCACCACTCCCATGGTCGCCCAGAGCCTGGGGCGGGGTGACCGCGCCGGCGCCTCCGGGGTGGTTAACCAGGCGATGGTCACCGGCGCCGCCCTGGGGATCCTGGGGACCCTCTTCTTCTGGACCGCCTCGGATTTTCTGGTCGACCTGATGCAGGCTTCCGCCGAGGTGAGGGGCCCGGCGATCGAGTACCTGCGTATACGGGCCCTTGCCTTCCCGGCGGCGCTTTTGAACCTGGTCTGCCACGGGGTCTACCGCGGTTACCAGGACACCCGAACACCCATGTGGGTCTCGGTGGGAGTGAACCTGTTCAACGCCGCCCTCGATCCGATCCTCATCTTCGGTGCGGGTTGGGGGCTTGCCGGAGCGGCCTGGGCCACTGTCGCCGCCCAATGGCTGGGGTCCGCCTGTTTCATGTGGCTCCTTTACCGGCGGGCCCGGAGAGAGAACTGGTCTTACCGGCTCTCGGGATGGGCCGAGATGCTCAGGTTCTGGGGTATGGGTGGCATGCTGGCGCTCCGAGCCGTGTTCCTGGTGACGACCCTGACTCTCACGGTCGCGGCCGCGGCGCGAGTGGGCACGGTGGAGGTGGCGGCTCATCAGATCATCATCCAGGTGTGGGCTCTGTGCTCATTCACCCTGGACTCGGTGGCCATTGCCGGCCAGGCGCTGGTTGCTGCCGAAGCCGGGCGGGGGGACACCGAACGGGCGCATGAGGTGACGAGGCGGCTGGTGTGGTGGGGCCTTGTGATGGGAGTGGTGATCGGCGCGCTGTTGCTGGCATCCGGCCCCTGGCTGGGGGGATGGTTCACCGACGACCCGGCCGCCGCGGCCGCCGAAGTGGTTCCCCACGCCGGGCTGATGCAGCCGGTGGCGGCCCTGGTGTTCGTTGCCGACGGGGTGTTCATGGCGGTGCTGGCCGTCCGTTTGCTGGCGACCTCCACCGCCTTCGGATTGCTGACGGCCATGGGGGTCTTGTGGGCGTCCCTGAATGCCGGATGGGGTCTCCCGGGAGTGTGGTGGGCGATCATCGTCATGATCGTCACTCGCTTTGCTGTCCTGGCGTGGGGAGCCCGGCAAGGATTGGCCCGCTGGATAAGGTAAACCGGAGGAATAGCAATTCGCGGGCGGTAAGGTTCAGGCTGTGAATGAGAATGCCGAAAGGACCCGGTAAGTGGACTTTCTGAGCATGGGCACGGCGCTGCAGTTGGCTGTGGCTTTTGGAGGAGGGCTGCTGGCGTTCATCTCACCTTGCGTCCTGCCTCTCCTTCCCGGGTATCTGGCCATGGTGTCGGGTTATTCAGTGGCTGACCTGCAGAAGGGCGCCGCTTCCACGGCCAAGATGCTGCAGGCCACCTTGTTGTTCGTGCTGGGCTTCACCATCATCTTCGTCGCTCAGGGGGCGGGCGCCACTTCCGTGTCACGCTTCCTGCTGCAGAATCAGGTGGTGGTCACCCGCATCGCCGGCGCCGTGATCGCGCTGTTCGGAGTGGTGATGGTGGGGATGTCCTTTTCGACCGGCGGGCTCTTCGCCTTCTTTGCCCGGGAACGCCGTTTCCATGTGGTGGGTTCCCGGTTCGGCTTCCTCACCCCGGTGGTGCTGGGATCGGCATTCGGATTCGGCTGGTCTCCCTGCATTGGCACGATTCTGGGCGGGGTGCTGGCGATCGCCGCCTCCCAGGACACCATCTTGGCCGGGATGCTGTTGCTGTTCGTCTTCTCTCTGGGCATCGGTGTTCCCTTCGTACTGTCGGGCATAGGACTCTCCAAGGCCTTCACCGCCTTGAAGGTGGTGAGAAAGGTCAGCCGCCCCCTCATGATCGGCGCCGGAGTCCTGATGACGGCTTTCGGGATACTGATGATGTTCAATGGTCTCAGCTGGTTGTCGAGGGTCATTACCAACCTCTTCGCCGCCCTGCCGCTCCTCAGTAACCTGACAGAGATCTGATAGACCGCCCCAGCGCTCCTCCGGGAGCATCACCAGTCGCCCCAAGGGTATGAGAGTTCCAACCGTCACGCCATCGTTCGACAGCTACATGGAGATGGCCGGACACTGCCCGGTGATTCCCGTGGCGGTGCAGTTGATGGGTGATCGCGAGACTCCCCTAACCGTCTTCCAGAAGATGGCGGGAGACGGCCCCGGGTTCCTATTCGAGTCGGTCGAGGGGGGAGAGCGTTGGGCTAGGTGGTCGTTCGTGGGATGGGATCCCGCTTCCATCCTGACCTCCCGGAACGGGGAGTGCGAAATCACCGGGTCCCGGATCGATTTGCCCGAGGGCGATCCGCTGGAGGTGCTGGAGCAGTTGCACCGGCGCTTCGCCCACCCTCACCTGCCGGGATTCCCGCCTCTCTATTCGGGAATGGTGGGGTACCTGGGATATGACTGCGTGCGTTACGTGGAGCATCTTCCCGACCGGCCTCCCGATGATCGGGGCCTACCCGAGATGCTCTGGCACTTTGTGGGCGGACTGGCGGCCATCGACCGTTTCACCCAGACCATCACCTTGATGAGGAACATCTACGTGGGGGCCGATCCGGAAGCCGACTATCGGGAAGCGGTGGACCTGTTGTTCTCGGACATGGCACGGCTGGCGGCTCCCCTCGAATACGAACTCCAGCCCAGCCGGGCCGAGTTGCCCGGCAAGCCCGAGTTCGTATCAACCTTCACCCGACCCGAGTATGAGGCGGCCGTTGTCAAGGCCCGAGACTACGTGTGGGCCGGAGATGTCTTCCAGGTGCTTCCCAGCCAGCGTTTGACCGTGCCCTTCTCGGGAGACAGCTTCGAGATCTACCGTGCGCTCCGCCTCATCAACCCCTCGCCCTACCTCTTCTATGTCCGGTCGCCGGGAGTGGAGGTGGTGGGCTCCTCTCCGGAGTTGATGACCCGGGTGCGGGACGGCAAGGTCTATTCCCGGCCCATCGCCGGAACCCGTCCCCGGGGGGCCACCCCAGAAGAGGACGCCGCCCTGGCAGAGGAACTCCTGGCAGATCCCAAGGAGCGGGCGGAGCATGTGATGCTCATCGACCTGGCCCGCAACGACGTGGGGCGGGTGTGCGAGTTCGGGACCGTGGCGGTGGACGATCTGATGGTGATCGAACGCTACAGCCACGTGATGCACATCGTCTCCGCGGTCTCGGGAACCCTCCGGCCCGAGGTGGGTCCCGTTGACGTGCTGCGGGCGACCTTCCCGCACGGGACCGTCTCGGGTGCTCCCAAGGTCCGGGCCATGGAGATCATCGACGAGTTGGAGCCGGTGGCGCGAGGCCCCTACGCCGGCGCCGTCGGGTACATCGACTTCTCGGGGACCATGGACACCGCCATATGCCTGCGGAGCGTGATCGTGGCCGACGGTTCGGCCTGGGTTCAGGCGGGAGGTGGAGTGGTGGCCGACAGCCTCCCCGGCTTCGAGTACGAGGAGACCATGAACAAGGCGGCCGCACCCCTGGTGGCGATCGCAATGGCCACCAGTGAGTGATCGGAGCCCGGTGGTCCCGGACGCAGGGGCGCCCTCGGGCGGGTTGGCAGAGAGCTTCGGGGATGTCACGGGCGAATATCTGGCGCTCAGAAGCGGGTGCGGATTGGTTTCCGGGGAGTGGGAGGCGGTGTGGGTGGAACGTCCCGACGCGGTCTCCTTCATCCAGGGGCTGGTCAGCGCCGATGTGGAGTCCCTTCCGGAGGGAGAGGTGTGCCGCTCCTTTTTCCTGACCCCCCGGGGGATGATCCGCCTGATGCTCTGGGTGCTGAAAGACGACCGGGGTCTGGGGTTCATTTGTGAGCCGGGTGGGGGTGCTGAACTGGCTGAAACTCTCGAGTACTACCGGATACGCATTAAGGCGAGGGTCCTTCTCGACCCGCGGCCGGTGTCGGCGGTGGTGGGCCCCGGATCGCCGTGGACGGATGATCTGGGCGACAACGGATGGGCCCGTCACGATGATGACTTCCGAGCCTCGGCGCCTCTGGCCGGGCTTCCCCGGGTCTTTTTCACAGGAGATCCTGCCGAAGGGATTCGACGGGCGGGAGCGTTGGCATGGCGGGCGGTGCGGGTGGAATCCGGTGAGCCCACCGTGAGCCGGGACCTGAACCAGCGCACCATTCCCCAGGAAACCGGGCAGCTGGCGGAGGACTCCATCTCCTTCACCAAGGGGTGCTTCCTGGGCCAGGAACTGGTGGCCCGCATCGACAGCCGGGGGAGGGTGAACCGCACCCTGCGGGGACTGGAGGTGAGGACCAACATCCTCCCTCCCGAAGGAGCAGAGGTCCGAAGGGACGGCAAAGTGGTGGGGAAGATCACCTCGGTCGCCGAATCGCTGGAAGTGCGCGCCCCGGTGGGACTGTCGCTGGTCAGGAGAGGAACAGATCCCGGCGACGAAGTGACCATCCGCTGGGACGGAGGCGAGGCGCCCGCGGTGGTGCGAGAGCTACCGTTGGTGGCTGTCTAGAACGATTGCTGCTTGGCAACCTGCAGGCAGTGGTGTTGCAATGTGCATTTGTCTTGTTATCGTTTTGCGACCCATGAAGACCTTGTATTTGCGAAATGTTCCTGACGAGGTTGCCGAGCGGATCAAGGCACTCACAGATCGGGAGGGCATGTCGGTTTCCGCCTTCGCCCTGCGGGAACTCGCGCTGATCTCACGTAGGGCTGACAACGCCGCCATTCTTGCCGGCCTCCCCGACTCGGGCGTTTCCAGGGCGGCGATTCTCTCCGCTCTGAAGGAGGGGCGCGCCCGCCGGTGATTGTGGCGGACGCCTCGGCGGCTGTGGAAGCTCTGATGTCACCGGGGGAAGCCCGGAGGAGACTCAACCTGGAGAATGTGGCGGCGCCGCACCTGATCGATTCGCAAAGTGTGCCACTCCTTGCGGCGCATGTTGCGGCTCGGCCACATCAGCAGGCTCGAAGCGGAGCTGTCCCTGCGGCATTGGGTCCGGTTGGGGCTGCAACGTGTCGGCGTGGTGGGTCTTCTCGACCGTGTTTGGGAACTAAGGGACAACCTCTCCTCATATGACGCAACGTATGTAGCCCTTGCCGAGGCGCTGGATTGCCCTCTCCTGACCGCGGATGCACACCTTGCGAGGGCGCCCGGACTTCATTGCGCCATAACCGTTCTGCCGCCCCGCTAGGTGGTCCTGACGATGCCCTCAACCCTGCCGGGTCGACTCAAGCAGCCATTGCCGGTCATCTAGCATGGAGGGGATGCACAGGCAGGAGTTGGATCAGAACGGCAAGGTCGGACTCTACCGACGGATGTATCTGATCCGCCGGTTCGAGGAACGGGCGGCCCATCTGCGCCAACAGGGGTTCATTCCCGGTTTCCTGCATCCCTACGTGGGGCAGGAGGCGGTGGCGGTGGGGGTTTGCGCGGCGCTGGAAGAGGGAGATGTGATCACCAGCACCCATCGCGGCCACGGGCACATGCTGGCCCGGGGCGCCGACCCGGCGAGGATGTACGCCGAGTTGTATGCCCGACAGGACGGGTACAACCGGGCCAAGGGCGGGTCTCTGCACATGATCGATGTCGAACTCGGGTTCCTGGGGGCCAACGGCATAGTGGGTGGGGGAATCCCGCTGGCGACGGGCGCGGCTCTCCAGAAGAAGCGGGAGGGCAAGGGTCGGGTGGCCGTTTCCTTCTTCGGGGACGGCGCCACCAACGAGGGCAGCTTTCACGAGTCCCTGAACCTGGCTTCGCTATGGTCGCTGCCGGTGGTGTACGTGTGCGAGAACAACTTCTACGGCGAGTTCACGCCCCAGCACAAGCACCAGCCCATCACCGAGATCGCCAGGCGGGCCGACTCCTACGCCATGGAGGGAGTGGTGGTGGAGGGCAACTACGTCCTGGAGGTGCGGCGGGCGACGCTCGATGCGGTCGAGAGAGCCCGGGAGGGTGGAGGACCGACCCTGATCGAGGCGAGAACCTACCGCCACCGGGGCCACTACGAGGGCGACATGGCCCGCTACCGTCCGCCCGGTGAGTTGGAGGAGTGGATGGCCCGGGACCCTTTGAGGGTCTTCGAGGAATTGCTGGGCTCCCAGGGGACCGGAGACTCGGACCTGGCGCCCGTGCGGGACTCGGTGGAGGCGCAACTGGACGAAGCCGCCCGGTTTGCCGAACAGAGCCCCCATCCCCGGCCTGAGGAGGCCATGGAGGATGTGTACGTGGAGAGCTACTCGGGAAGGGCACTCAGATGAGAAGACTCCGTTACGGTGCCGCCATCACCGAGGCTCTGGCCGAGGAGATGGAGAGGGATCCCGATGTCTTCCTGATCGGAGAGGACATAGGTGAGGCGGGCGGCGTCTTCGGGGTCACCCGGGGACTAATGAAGCGCTTCGGACCGGACCGGGTGTGGGACACGCCCATCTCCGAGGAGGCCATCGTGGGCGCTGCGGTGGGCTCTGCCCTGGTGGGCGCCCGACCGGTAGTGGAGGTGATGTTCGGGGACTTCGTCACCCTGGCGATGGACATGTTGGTCAATCAGGCAGCCAAGACCTCCTACATGACCGGGGGGAGGATCGGGGTCCCGGTGACGGTGAGGATGGTCACCGGTACCGCGGGGGCAACTGCCGGACAACACTCACAGAGCCTGGAGGCCTGGTTCGTCCACACCCCGGGATTGAAAGTGGTGGCGCCCTCGACTCCGGCGGACGCCAAGGCTCTGACCAAGGCAGCCATCCGTGATCCCGATCCGGTGATGGTCTTCGAGCACAAACTCCTCTACGGTGTGAGCGAGCAGGTCCCCGACCGGGTGGACCCGCTCCCTCTGGGGGTGGGAAGGGTGGCCCGCCAGGGAGACGATGTGACTGTGGTGTCCTACCTGCACACCCTCCACGCCGCTCTGGAGGCCGCGGAGATGCTGGCGGAGGAGGGTGTTTCCGTAGAAGTGCTGGATCCCCGCTCGCTGGTGCCTTTCGACCGGGATCTGCTGGCCGATTCGCTGGCCAAGACCGGGCGGCTGGTGGTGGCGCACGAGGCTCCCGGGCGGGGAGGGGTCGGCGCCGAGATAGCCGCCATCGCTTCCGGGGAGATGTGGGATCTGCTCCGGGCCCCGGTGACCCGGGTGTGCGGAACCAACACACCCATGCCCTACGCGCCCGAGTTGGAAGGGTTCGTCATTCCCGACGCCCGAAGAATTGCAGGGAGCATCCGCGCCCTGGTGTAGCCGGCGGTTTCCAGTCCGGCGCCGTCGCAAGGCGAGGGACACGTTGAATGTGTGGCTTCCCTCCCCGGAATCACATCTCGGCCGGTCCGCCCTGTCCGGAAAGGAGTCCGCTTTCGGGAGGCAGACTCCTGCACATCCCCGGTCCGTGATAGCAGCCCTGGCAGCGTTTTCCGGTGCCGTTGTTGGTGTCTGTCCTGACCCCGGCGGCGCCACCGTGTTGGCTGTTTTGGGGGACATGGCTGATCTGCCCGATGGCCGGCTGCGGCGGTGCCGGGGCTGCCACCGGAGTGGGTTTTGGTGCAATTGGCGAAGAAGGCGGTAGCCTGCTCCCTTTCAGGCAAGCGTGAGCCTGGGGGAAGGAGACACCGGTTATGGCCCAGAACATACTGATGCCCAAGTGGGGGTTGACCATGGAGGAGGGCACGTTGGTCTCCTGGGAGATAGAAGTGGGCGACGAGATAGAGGTGGGGGATGTGATCGGAGTGGTGGAGACCGAGAAGGTGGAGGTGGACCTGGAGTCGCCCGTGGCCGGTACCGTGAAGGAACTACTGGTCACCGAGGACGAAACTGTGCCGGTCGGCGCCGTCCTGGCCACGGTTGTATAGGCGGGAAGGAGCAAGAGTGGACACAACGAGCGAGAACACGAGTCTGTCCGGACAGGTGGCGATCGTCACCGGAGGGGCCCGCGCCATCGGGCGGGAGATATCGGAGAGTCTGGCATCACGGGGAGCCGCCGTCGAGATCCTTGACCTGGCGCCCGCCGAGGAAACCGTGGAAGCCATCGGTGCCGCCGGCGGCAAGTCGGCGTACCAGGAGGTGGATGTCACCGACGAAGCGGGGGTGAAGGCCGCAGTGCGACAGGTGGCGGACCGGAATGGCCGCCTGGACATCCTCGTCAACAATGCCGGCCTGTTCGCGGGGATCCCCCGCCGTCCCTTCTGGGAGATCGAGTTGGCGGAATGGCGCCGCGTCATGGAGGTGAACGTCGATTCCATCTTTCTGTTGTGCCGGGAGGCGCTCGAGCCGATGAAGGCGTCGGGCGGAGGCCGGGTGGTGAACCTCTCCTCCAATGTCATCACTTTCGGGATGGGCCACCTCATGCACTACGTTGCCTCCAAGGGGGCGGTGTCGGTCATGACCCGGAGCCTGGCCCGGGAGATGGGACCGTTCGGCATCTCCGTAAACGCCGTGGGGCCGGGTCTGGTCACCACCGAGATAACGACTGCGGAGATACCGGAGAAGTACCTGAAACTGGTGGCCGAGGGACAGATGCTCACCCAGCCGATCCATCCTCCCGACATTGCCGAGGCGGTGGTGTTCCTGGCGTCGCCCGCGGCCCGGATGATCACCGGGCAGACGCTGTTCGTGAATGGGGGCGCCACCACCGGGGGAGTCTGATGAGATACGGGGTCAGCCTGCAGTTCATGTGGACCGAGTTGTCGTTTCCGGACCGGGTCCGCAAGGCTGCCTCGAGTGGTTTCGACCAGGTGGACCTCTGGGACTGGCGGGACGTCGACATCGACGAACTCGGCGAGACCTGCCGCTCCGAGGGGATCGCTCTCGGCGGGTTCTTCGGTCACCGGCAGGGAGGCCTGGCCAATCCCGACCAGCACGGCCAGGTCCTCGAGGAACTTGCCCTGTCGGTGGAGGTGGCAGCGCGGGTGGGGGCCACGCAACTCCACACTTTCAGCGACGGCATCGGCCAGGGTGGGGTGATTGCCAAACCGCCCCCTCTCACCTGGCAGGCCCGTTTCCAGGCGTGTCTCGACGGCCTGGGAGAGGCGGTGAGGTTGGTGGAGGGGACCGGGATCACCCTGGGAGTGGAGGCCATCAACAACGTGTATGTCCCCGGCTACTTCTGGGACGAGGTGGGCATCACGGTGGCCATCTGCCGGGCGCTGGACCATCCCCAAGTGAGGCTTGCATTCGATTGCTTCCACCAGCAACTCTCGGGAGGCAGGCTCACCGACAACCTTCTCGAAGCGCTGCCCTTCATGGGGAGGTTCGATGTCGCCGACGTCCCGGGCAGGGGCCAGCCCGGCAGCGGGGAGATCAACTACGCCCATCTGCGTCGCGTTCTGGAAAACGAGGGTTACGAGGGCCTGGTCTCCTTCGAGTTGGACCCCGCTGGGGGCGACAGCGATGAGGCGGTCCGTGCCTGCCGGGAGGTATTCGGTTTCTAGACGGGCTGCGGGCCCGCGTCGATCCGGCGCAGCAACCTTCGCCCGGTCGATGCAGGACCCAGGGACCGCCGATTCCGGGTTGGTGGGGCTCGATAGGGGTCGTCCGATCATCGGAGCGTTTGCATAGAATCGGATGACGATGCTGGAACCGATCCTCGCCTCGACCTCCAAGCGGATAGCTGCACTGAAGCGCTCATCCCAGGGTGAGGCTCGGGTCCGGGAATCTCCCCGCGATTTCGAAGAGGCCCTGGGAGGCCCCGGTCTGGCGGTGATCGGAGAAGTCAAGCGACGTTCGCCTTCCCGGGGAGTGCTGGCTGCCGGATTGGATGCCGTGGAGCAGGCCCGTGTTTATGCGCGGGCGGGAGCGGCGGCCGTGTCCGTGCTCACCGAGCCGGACCACTTCGACGGCTCCAATGAGGACTTGACCTCGGTGGTGGAAGCCGTGGAAATCCCGGTCCTGCGAAAGGACTTCATCTTGGATCCCGCCCAGGTGTGGGAGTCGGCTCGTATCGGCGCCGACGCCCTGTTGCTGATCGTGGCGATTCTCGACGACAGGCGACTGGGGGAGCTTCTGGCCGAGACCGCCGCGTGCGGGTTGGCGGCTCTGGTCGAGGTCCACGACGCAGCAGAGGCCGAGCGGGCTCTGTCGGCCGGCGCTCGGATTGTGGGCGTGAACAACCGGGACCTGCGCAGCTTCCATGTGGACCTCGGAACGGCCAAGGACCTGGCGCCGTTGCTGGCCGGCGCCTCGGTGCGGATAGCAGAGAGTGGAATCCACGATGCCGAACAGGCGGCAGAGATGGCGGAGGCGGGTTACGACGCCGTCCTGGTGGGCGAGGCCCTGGTGAGGGCTTGCGATCCGGGCGGGCTGGTCGCGCGGATGAGGGGTGTCCCGGTCTGATGGTGTGGGTCAAGGTGTGCGGCCTCTCGGAGTTGTCGCATGTGGAGGCGGCCGCGGATGCGGGCGCTGATGCCTTCGGGCTGGTCCTGGCCCGGGGCACACCGCGTTATATCACACCCGACAGGGCGCTGCTGCTGGCGGAGGCCTCACCCATTCCGGGCATTCTGGTGACGGTGGACGAGACCCCCGAGGCATTGATGCAGATGGCCCGGAGAGTGGGCGCCGCCGGGGTGCAGCCCCACGGCAAATACCAGGTCGAGGCGGCCCGGGCGGCTGTCCATGGCGGGCTGATGGTGCTCCGTCCGGTCAAGGTGGGCGCCGGGCCGATCTCTGTGAGTCACGTGCCCGAAGCCCAGATTCCGATCCTCGACACCGCCGACGCCCGCCGCCACGGGGGCACCGGTCGCACCTTCGATCACGATCGGTTGCCCGAGATCGGGCGCAGATGGGTTTTGGCCGGAGGTTTGGGGCCACATAATGTTGCACAGGCGGTGAAAAACCTCCAACCCTGGGGCGTCGACGCTTCCTCTCATCTAGAGTCGGCCCTGGGAGTCAAGGATCCCGCACTGATACGCACGTTCGTGAAAGAGGCCAAAAGGTGATGAAACCCCGACTGCACCGTCCCGACGGCAGGGGACGTTTCGGCGAATACGGAGGGCGGTTCGCTCCCGAGACCTTGATGTCGGCGCTGGAGGAACTGGAAGAAGAGTTCACCGCCGCCTGGGCGGATCCCCTGTTCGTCGGAGAGTATCACCGGCTGCTGGAGTTGTACGTGGGCAGGCCAACTCCTCTCTATCCGGCTCACCGTCTGAGCGAGAAGTTGGGTGTGGACGTGTGGCTGAAACGAGAGGACCTGGCTCACACCGGCGCCCACAAGATCAACAACGCCTTGGGCCAGGGGCTCCTGGCCCACCGGATGGGCAAGCCCAGGATCATCGCCGAGACCGGCGCCGGTCAGCACGGCGTCGCCACCGCCACCGCCGCCGCCGTTCTGGGATTGGAGTGCCAGGTCTACATGGGGGTGGTCGATATCCGCCGGCAGGCTCCCAACGTCTCCCGGATGCAGATACTCGGCGCCGACGTGATAGGGGTTGAGTCGGGAGCGGGAACCCTCAAGGACGCGGTGAGCGAGGCCATGCGGGACTGGGCTCGGACCGTCGAGGACACCCAGTATGTCATCGGGTCGGTGGTGGGTCCCCACCCTTTCCCCTGGATGGTCCGGGAATTGCAGAAGGTGATCGGGGAGGAGATCCTCCGCCAGTCCGAGCAGTTGCCGGATGTGGCGGTGGCCTGTGTGGGAGGCGGATCGAACGCCATCGGGATGTTCTGGCCTCTGGCGGGAACGGGAGTGGAGTTGGTTGGAGTCGAGGCCGGGGGCGAGGGTGTCTCGACAAGTCGGCACGGCGCATCCATCGGCGCCGGAAGCCCCGGAATCCTGCACGGCGCCCTCACCTACATGCTCCAGGATGACGACGGGCAGGTCCTGGAGGCCCATTCCATCTCTGCGGGTCTCGACTACCCGGGGGTGGGCCCCGAGCACTCCTACTTCCATGAAGCCGGTCTGGCGCGCTACGTCTCGATCACCGATCGTGAGGCGCTGGAGGGAGTGCAGTTGCTGGCCACGACCGAAGGGATCATTCCCGCCTTGGAGAGCGCCCATGCATTGGCATGGGTGGCCAAGGAGTCTGCGGCTCTGCGCCACCAGACGGTGCTTATCAACCTCTCGGGAAGGGGCGACAAGGATATGGAGATGTTGGTGGAGCGCCTATGAGTCACAGGCGTCGCAGAGAGTCGGCCATGGCAGCCAGCATGCGGTCGGGGGCAGAGAGGATCACCGACCTGTTCACAAGGGCCCGGGCTGACAATCGCTCGGTCTTCCTTCCATTTCTCACGGCCGGATTGCCCGACCCGCTCTCATCACCGGAGATGTTCCGGGCGATGGCCGATGCCGGCGCCGACGGATTCGAAGTCGGCATTCCCTACTCCGACCCGTTGATGGACGGGCCGGTGATCTGCCGGGGAAGCGAGCAGGCCATCGCTGCCGGGGCGAGCCTTGACAGGAGTCTCGCCATTCTCGGAGAGGTGGCCGAGACCACGTCGTTGCCCTCTCTGGCGATGACCTACGCCAATCCGGTATTCCGCCGCGGCACCGACTGGTTCTGCGACCGCTTGGCGGAGACGGGTGCTGCGGGGATGATCGTCGCCGATCTGCCGTTCGATGAAGCCGGGCCCCTGGGTGAGTCGGCCCGCCGTCACGGCTTGGCTCTGGTCCTGTTCCTGGCGATAACCTCCAGCTACCGGCGGATCAAAGCGGTTGCCGACGCTGAGCCGGCCTTCATCTATGCGGTGGCCAACCTCGGAGTCACCGGGGAGAGGAGCGAGTGGAGCAGCCGGGTGGAGGAGATGGTGGGGCGCATCCGGGAGGTAACCGACATTCCGGTGGTGCTCGGGGTAGGGATCTCCAATGCCGAACAGGCCGCCATCGCGGCCAGATTGGCTGACGGTTTCATCGTGGGAACGGCCCTGGTGCGAAGGGTCCTCGAATCGTCCGGTCCCGAAGACGCCGCCCTTTCGCTGTCATCTGCCGTGGAGGAGATGGCCGAAGCGGCGCGTAGGTGAACAGAGCAGGTTTGTTCCTGCGAGATCCTGCACCGTGGAGGCATCCCGCTGCGGAAAACCTGGACATAAGGCTCTGTCCGACCCTAATGTGGTCAGCAGGAGGATTTTAGGTTTGAAAGGGAGCAAAATGGAGCGCACACTGGTTCTTGCGGTGGCGGCGATGTTGGTGGCGGCCTGTGGCGCGGATGGGGACGGCGCCATTCCCGAGACCACGACCACTGCAGCAATCGGAGACACCACCGCAACCACCACAGACACAACCGCCGGGGATCAACCCGCCTCCACCACCCGTCCGGAAACTCCCTCAACCGGGGCCGGCGGGGATCCGACGCTGGTAACAGTGGGACTGCGGACATTCAGCAACTGCGATGCCATTCTCGACTACTACATCGAGAACGCCCTGGAGTTGGTGGGGCCATACGGCTTGGGAGGAGGTCCCGTCCACTTCGGTGAAGTCAGGGAAGAGGCGATGGCGGAGGCAGCCATGGCCGATGACTCGGCGGCCGGCACTCAGACTTCAGGGTCTCAGCCTTCCTTCACCGGCACCAACGTTCAGGTAGCCGGAGTCGACGAGGCCGATCTGGTCAAGACCGATGGCCGGTACATCTACTCACTGGTTGATACCCAGAACCGGCTGCGAATTGTCGAGGTCGGCGAGGGAGCGGCGAGACTGCGATCCTCCCTCAGCGTTGGTTTCCAACCACGTGAAATGCTCTTGTACGGGGACACCTTGCTGTTGTTGGCTGCCGAGTACCGGGTGGGACCGGTCACCCGAATCGCCCAGGTCGACATCTCCGATCGCGGGTCGCCGGAGGTGGTGGCGGATCTCAGCATCGACGGTACCTACAACGGCGCCCGCCTGTCAGGCGGCACGGCCCGGGTGGTGATCACCTCCAATCCGGTGGGCATCGAGTGGGAGCGTCCCCGTGGGAGCGGCCTCAGGGCCGAACAGGAGGCGATCGAGGCCAACCGGGAGTTGGTGAGAGACTCCACCCTCGGCAATTGGCTGCCCGCCTACGTTCTGGAGGATGAGGACGGCGGCGATCCCCAGTGGGGACAACTGGTGGATTGTGAGAACGTGTTGGGGCCGGGGGTCTTCTCGGGACTCAACACCCTCTCCATCCTGGTCTTCGATCTCTCCGATGGCATCGGTGACTGGAAGGCGGCCAGCGTGGTGGCGGAGGGCGACACCATCTACGCCACCGCCGACACTGTTTATGTGGCCACCTCCCGGTGGGTCAACTGGGCCGCGCTCTCCGAAGCTGACATCAGATCGGAGTCATCACGTTACAACACCCTGATCCACAAGTTCGACACGTCGCGTGCCGAGCATCCCGTCTATGAGGCCAGCGGAGAGATCGCGGGGTTCCTGCTAAACCAGTTCTCGATGGATGAGTACCGGGGGGACCTGCGAGTGGCGGCCACCACCTCACCATCCTGGTGGTGGTCGGAGGAGTCCGAGAGTCACGTTACCGTGCTCCGTCCCGACGGCAACCTGCTGGAGGAGATCGGATCGGTGTGGGGCCTGGGGGAGGGCGAACGGATCTTCTCGGTCCGATTCATGGGGCCAGACGCCTACGTGGTGACCTTCCGGCAGGTCGATCCTCTTTACGCGCTGGACCTCTCCGATCCGTCCGATCCCGAGTTGCTGGGGCAACTCAAGATACCGGGATTCTCCTCATACCTGCATCCGGTCGGGGATGATCTCTTGCTTGGAGTGGGCCAGGATGCCTCGCTGGAAGGCAGGGTCGAGGGTCTGCAGGTCTCTCTGTTTGATGTCTCCGATCCCACCGATCCCATCCGCGTGGCTCAGGTCCGGCCTCTGGATGGCGAGGGATCCGAACCCGAGCACAGTTGGTCGCCCGTTCAAGGAGATCATCGGGCGTTCCTGTACTTTGACGGCGTAGCATTCGTCCCCTATTGGGCCTACTGGTGGGATGACGATTACCAACAGGATGTCGGCGTGGCGGCAATCGCGGTGGAGTCCTCCGATCTGGTGCTGGAGGATCTTTTGCGCCCGATCGCTGACGGGCCGGTGGGAGAGAAGTCCCCGGATCTCAGGAGAAAGGTGGAACAGGCCGATCCCGCCAGGGTCGTCATCATTGATGATTGGGTTTATTCGGTGACGCCGATCGGCATTGCGGTCCACGAGATGGACACCTGGGAGCGAGTCTCCTTTTCCGAATACCCCACCCGCTAGGCCCGGTCCGTGACGAATGGGTGCCAGCACGGCTGTGGATGGGGCCGGAGGAGTTTTGAGGGGATTGTTATCGGATTATTGCCTATTTCGCGAAAAATAGCATTTGTATCGCGAAACAAATATCAAGCCTGAAGACTGGCCTCTGATCGGCAATTCGACACCTTGCCGACAGGAGAATTGAGCCGATGCCAACCGCACGAGCGACCGATCGCGGTCTGTGATAAAGACGTGCCGGACGGGCTGTCCGAGGTATGAAGGCCCGCGGGAGTGACCCGCCGGATCGATTTCAAGGCGTGTAATCTCGGTGGCGTCCCATGGTTGCTACCCAAGTGATGGAGGCTGGCTGATGTCGATGGTCGAATACTCGGTGCAGGGAGCGGTTGCGGTTGTCCGCCTGAACCGGCCCCCGGTGAATGCCCTGTCAGTGGAGTTGTCGAGAGAGTTGAACGAGGCCTTCGGCAGAGCAGAGGACCCCTCCGTCAGGGCGGTGGTGGTGACCGGCCACCCTCACTTCGCGGCGGGAGCGGACATAAAGGGCTTCCAGGTCTCCCACGAAGCGGGAGTCATCAAGGAGAACCTGGCATCGGAGTTGGTGGATGCCATCTGGCGCCTTGAGGGTTTGGCCAAACCCACAATTGCCGCCATCTCCGGATATGCCCTGGGCGGGGGACTGGAGTTGTCCATGGGTTGTGATTTCCGCTACCTGGCAGAAGACGCCCAGGTAGGGCAGCCGGAAATAAAGCTGGGCATTATCCCCGGGGCGGGAGGAACCCAGAGGCTCGCGAGAATCATCGGTTTCCAACATGCCAAGGAGATCGTCTACTCGGGTAGGTTTGTGACGGCATCCGAGGCACTGGCTATGGGTCTTGCCGACAAGGTGTTCCCGGCCGACGAATTGCTGGCAAGGACCATCGAAGATGCACAACGGTGGGCTAAAGGACCAACCGTTGCTTTGGGGGCTGCAAAACGGGCGCTGATCGGCGGGTTCGGACTCCACCTGCGGGAGGCGATGGAGGTCGAGCGAAGCGCTTTCCAGGATTGTTTCTGGAGTGACGACGCCCGAGAAGGAGTGTCTGCCTTTATCGAGAAGAGAAAGGCCAGCTTCGGGGGGACCTAAGTTCCGACCTCCTCGGCTGCTTCTGCCCATCGTCGGAATCTCTCCAGGTTGGCTTGGAAGATGCGGCGTAGCACCGGCCGCGCAAGCAACTCGGTAACCGCGCCACCCATGTACCAGGGGAATCGGAGTTGTTCCAGGAGGGTCAGCGTCGTCAAGGCATGATTGTCGGCGAGGTCGAACCGTCCCCATCCGCTTACCCTTCCCACATGCTGGACACCGATGCGGCGGCCATCAACCCATTCATCCACCTCCATGCGGTCGATGACCCGCAAGGGCCCAACCCGGGTGGGAACTTCCATCCGGACCCCGACTCCCCGTCGTTGGGGTGTCTCGAAACGAATGCCCAAGGCATCGCTCATCCACTCCGAGTGTGAGGAGAGGTCAGACAGCCTTCTCCAGACAGCGTCCGCCGGCAGAGCAACGTCGACCGACGCTTCTACGGGTTGCATTCCTTCCGAATCCAGTGAGGTGTTTCTTCCCTCTACGTAACTAATGATTACACAGAATAGGATTTAGTTGCAGATAGATAATAGTGCCTGAAGGGGGGTTGTAGCCATCTATGCAACTATTCAAAAGGTGACACCCTGAACCGGCTGTAGCCAAGCATGTCCGGTCAACGTGATAGCGCTTTCATGTCGCAGCAACTGCTGGAGATGTGCACAGGGAGAAAGGCTTCGCATCTCAAGCAGGCATATATACAATCTATCAGGAGGTTTGATGAGACGAGGATCAGCTACTGAGTTGGTACTACGCGGGGCAGGTCATTCGAGTTGCCCGTGTTCGTGGCATCCCTGAGAGAAAGCCGAGGTGGGTTCCATCTTGTGGGCAGGTGTTCTTTCGGGGTGGATAGGTAATTTCTCAAATGGCGGAGGAGGCGGTGGGGAGTGAGCACCGGGTGCAACACATTTGTGGACGTTTCCTTTGTTTCAGTCGCACCCTTAGTAATGGACTCGCCAGCCCTCCTTGCCAGGTCGCAGGTATTTGACGGTGTTTTCGAGGGTCAACGGGCGGATCAGGGGGTTGGTTTGGTGCTGGCTGACGGAGCCGCCGCCGGTGTCAATGCCACTCGGTTTGATGCGGATGGGACGGTGAAGTGACCATAGGCACCCAAGTTCTTGGTGACGGCCACCGACCCCACCACACCCGAGCGTCAAGGCTCGCTCCGCACCTCGTCGGCTCGCAGGGCCGGCGAAGCTGTTCCGGCGTTGGGAGACTTGGCAGACGACATCGGCTGTTGCGACTTCCTTTCCCGGCACCGCATCCTGGGTGTGGTGGAGGAGGATCACGCCGGGATTGGCCGGGACAGGAACCGGGAGGCCCGCGTTTCGTGAATACGTTTGAACGAACCTGTCCACTTGATGGTATGATCTTGAACGCCCTCGGGGGTGGTGTAATTGGTAACACGACAGGTTCTGGCCCTGTTATTGAGGGTTCGAGTCCTTCCCCCCGAGCATGGGTCGGCTATTATCCGGCCTTGCTGGCCCCGTCGTCTAGTGGCCTAGGACGCCGGCCTCTCAAGCCGGTAACGCCGGTTCGAATCCGGTCGGGGCTGCCATTGCTCGGCGTAGCCATTCGCTCCCGGAACAGCGGCCTTCTGGCTAGCTGCCGCCATCGTTCTGATCCATGCTCAGAGCCGTCACATCAGGTGCCGATGAACCTTCGAAGAGACCGTTTGCGAGGCCGAAAGGCCTTCTCGCATGCAGGCGAACCGTAGAGAAACGTCTAGCGACCTAGATCAGGTCCTAACATCCCTTGAAATCTTCCGGAAAACCTAACATAACTATAGGTGAGGTAAATCATGATAAAACAGCAAACCCAAAGTAGCGCCGACTATCCGTCCGTAATCGACACTGCTGAAGTGGCGGAGTTGTTGCGGATGAACGTGCAGATGGTCCGCAAGTACGCTCGCGAGGGTCGCCTTCCCGCCTACCAGTTGCCGGGGTCACG
>CAYWGY010000003.1:0-18989 GCA_964458055.1 uncultured Acidimicrobiaceae bacterium
TTGCTGGGGGCGTTGATACCCTCGCCGGGGGAAGCTCAGGAGCAGTCCGAGTTCTCGGATATCGCCGACGCCAACGAAGCGTTCGTGCCTGCTCTGCGAGCCCTTGACGAACAGGGGGTGCTGGCCGGCACCGGTTGCGGCGAAGGCCGGCTGTGCCCCGGCGAGCCCATTGCAAGATGGGAGGTGGCGGTGTGGCTGGTGAGGGTGCTCGACGGGGCCGACCCGGCGGAGACCTCGGTGACCCGCTTCAGTGATGTCGATGGGTCCCGGTGGTGGACTCCCCATCTGGATCGGCTCGCCGAGATCGGTGTGACCCGGGGATGCGGAGTCGATCCGGCCCGGTTCTGTCCCGACGACTCGGTGACCCGTGCGCAGATGGCGGTGTTCCTGGTGCGGGCGTTCGATTTGCCGCCCGCGATCCAGGTCGGGTTCCAGGACACCTCCGACAGTTTCGCCGCTTCCGACATTGACGCGTTGTTCGCCGCGGGCGTCACGAAGGGCTGCTCCCGCGATCCGATGCGGTTCTGTCCCGACGACTCGGTGACCCGTGCGCAGATGGCGGCGTTCCTCCGTCGCGCTCAGGGGGACACCGAAGACACCGGCGCCGACCCGACCGGGAGTTCGGGCGATGAACCTGCCGGCGGCGGTGGTGCGGGGACGGGCCCCGGGTCTGGTCCTCCGGTCACGACTCATCCGGTGACAAGTGGTTCCGGCACGAGTCGTTCCGGCACAAGTGGTTCCGGCACGAGTCCTCCTGTGACGAGCGCTCCGGTCACCCAGCCCGAGGTCGGAGAATACGGGGTGCCATATTGCAGCGCCGCCGAGACCACAAGCAGCGGCCGGATGCCGGAGTACGGCCCGGAGGTCTGGCTGATGGCAGGGAATCCGTGGGCGCCGCGGCTGGGATGGTCCCAACTCACCCGCTCCCGGGTCGAGCCTCGGAGTTACCTTCAGGAGGAGAGCGCCGACAGCGACGCTGACAGCTATCGGATCGCGGTGAGCGGCCGGGAGGCCGGGACCGCGATATTCGTCATGAATCCCGACGGTAGCGGCGAGAGCAGGGTCACCGACGGCGCGGGTGAGTATGACCCGGATTGGTCTCCCGACGGCGCCAAGCTCCTCTTCGGCCGTGACGGCGATATCTTCGTGATCGACACGGACGGCCAGAACGAGGTCCAGCTGACCGACAGCGAGATGTACTTCTCCTACCCGCTGTGGTCTCCTGACGGCACTCAGGTCCTGTACCAACGGGAGAGCCGGGCAGAGTTGTACCTGATGAACGCCGACGGCACGAACCAGCGGAAGCTGATCAACGGCAAACGCGCCAAGTGGTCTCCGGACGGTTCCAAGATCCTGTACATGGAGGGTTACGACCTGTTCGTGGCGGATTCCGACGGCACCAACAAGGTGAGAATCACCAACACCCGCCAACTCGAGTATCACTACAGCTGGTCGCCCGACAGCACCAGGATCGTGTACCAGTTCCACTACCGGATATTCATCGCCCACGCTGACGCCTCCGGTACCTGCGAGTTGGTGTCCGGCAACGTGGCGTCGTGGTCGCCCGACGGAAACACGATCGCATTCACGTCCGGCGGCGTCGGGGCCATCAGCCCCGACCGCACGAACCGCAGGACGCTGTCCCAGCACGGGGTCCATGAAGTCGTTCCCGAGAGGCGGATGCGCCTGCGATGGTCGCCTGACAGCACGAAGCTGGCCTATCCGACCTTCGAGGATGGTGTTTACCGGATCAACCTCGTCGATGTGGCGGGCGGATCGGAGATGTTTGTCAGCAGTGCCCATGAGAACAACCGCGATCCGGCCTGGTCGCCCGACGGATCCAAGATCGCCTTCACCCGCGAGCAGGTCCGCCACGACATCTACGTGATGAACGACGACGGAACCGGACGTGAGCAGCTGACCAGCGGCACCGCCGAGGATCGCAGCCCCCGCTTCTCGCCCGACGGCACCAAGATCGCCTACCTGACCCACGACGGCGACATTGAGATAGTGGTGATGAACGCCGACGGCACGGGCACCTCGAAGCTCACCAACAACAGTCAAGATGACTCACAGCACGTCTGGTCGCCGGACGGTTCCAAGATCGCCTATGTCACCGACGACGGCGATACCGAGATAGTGGTGATGAACGCCGACGGCACCGGACGGGTGCAACTCACCACGAACAGTGGCCCCGACACCGATCCGGCCTGGTCGCCCGACAGTTCCAAGATTGTCTACACCGGCAGCGACGGCGACCGGGAGATCTTTGTCGTCGGCGCGGATGGCACCGGACGGGTGCAACTCACCGCGAACAGTCACCCGGACGGCGATCCGGCCTGGTCGCCCGACGGTTCCAAGATCGCCTTTGCCAGCGAGGCGAGCCTGGGTGACATCGAGGTCTGGGTGATGAACGCCGACGGCACCGGAGCGAGCGCGTTGACCACCGCAATCGAGCACAGCTACGGTCCGGTCTGGTCGCCCGACGGTTCCAAGATCGCCTTCACCCGGAGGCTGCTGGTGACAACAGTGTATGTGATGGACGCCGACGGGTCGAACCTTCAGTCCGCCTGGGTGGGCACCTCCGATCCGCAGTGGTCGGCCGACAGCTCCCGGATCGCTTTCGTCGACTCCGGCGGGGTCCTTGTGGCCAGCGCCGCCGATCCCGGCCAACCCTCCCGCCTCACCGGGTCCGGCTTCGTCGACCGTCACCCGTCGTGGTCGCCGGTCGCATCGGATTGACCTGCCGCGGGCAGCGGCACTTCGGGAACCGTCAGCGAGGGGGTGGTGCAGAAGATGGGAGTGCGCATCGGGGTGTCTTGCCGGTATCGCCCACCCTGGCTGCACACGGGCCATGAGGTTTGGCCGGCGCCGGGTGATCGTTGGTCAGCGGTCACCCGCCGGGGCGCCGGGCCTCCGTGCCCAGGTGGCGAACCCGATGACCAGCAGGCAGGATGCAAGGGCCAGTGCGACAGGGACGACTATGTCGGGTCCCGGCGCTCCCAGTATCGTGGCGCCGGTACCGTCCTCGTCGCCGAGGCCGCTCGGCCACGGCCACAGGATGCGGAAGGATCCGATCATCAGACCGATCATGGCTGCCACCACCAGGTCGTGGTACCGTCCCAGGAGCCACTCCAGAAACCTGGAGAACACCCCGAGGCCAACGGCCGCCCCTGCGGCGAAACTCAGTAGGGCGCCGATCCGAAGGTCGGTCACCGTCCCCAGCACATGCTGGTACATGCCGATGGCCAGCAGCAGGAACGATCCGCTCACGCCGGGGAGGATGAATGCGCATATCGCCAGGGCCCCGGCGCCGGCGAAGACGTACCATTCCGGGTCGTCGACGGCTGCACCGCGCAACCCGAACAGTACGAAGGCGGCCGCGCCGAGGGTGGCCGCCACCGCGACATGCGCCAATGCGGGTGTCCGGATCAGCCGCCAGGCCACCACGATCGCGCCGGCGATTAGACCGAAGAAGACTGCCGCAGTGCGGACGGGGTATTCGCGCAACAGGCTCTCGACCACTGACGCCAAAGATGCCACCGAAATCACGGCGCCGGCCGCCACCGGCGCCAGGAAACGCCAATCGATGCGTCCGAACGCGCGGCCTGCGCCTGCCGGATTGCCTCGCAGGAGGCGGCCCACGCCCGACGCACCCGCTCCCACGGAGGCCACCAGGCGACCGTAGATGCCGGTCACCAGGGCCACGGTTCCTCCGGAAACGCCAGGGACAAGGTCGGCGGCGCCGATGGCCAGCCCTCGGGAGGCCAACCCGGCGAATTCGCGAATCGAATGTCTAACGCTTCTGCCCATCAGCGTGGACGGTACCGCCGGTGAGCGAATCCTCTGTCATTTCCGTTGTCTGTCGCCCCCTTCCTGATACCTGGTACCTGAGCCCGGCCGCCGGCCATTCGTGTTGGATGTGAGGTGTGGTCACCGGCGGGAGTGGCTTTCCCAGCTTGGCCCCTATCTGTTCGGGTCATCGTCTTTGAGTCCCTGTGGTGATCCGGTAAGACTTTGCCGGCCACCTTGGCAGTCCCGCCCCGAACCTGGGAGAATGTGGTTGCGCGGTGGCCTGGTTGGCTGGTCATCTTCAAAATGGATGTGGTGCTCGTATTCCGCCGATGGAGAACGGCGCCATCAATTTGGCCAGGCAACCCCCGAGAGGGTCACATTCCGGCGAGTTCTGCGATCAGGTGATCCCGGATCTCGTTGGCGAGTTTCTTACTCTGGCGGCCTTCTCTCTTGGTGATGTTGACGGGCGGCATCACTCTCACCGTGACTGGTCCGCCTCGGATAAGCCATGACTGAGGTGGCCAGACCCTTCCCGTGCCCGAGATTGCCACAGGCAGCACTGGAGCTTCCACTTGGGCGGCGATGAAGAAGGCGCCGGACTTGAAGGGAAGCATCTCATCTGTGAGGCTGCGGGTCCCCTCAGGGAAGACCACCAGGGATCTGCCTTCTGAGGCCAGTTGACGGGCGCCACGGACTATGGAGGCCAGTTCTCTGCGTCCCATTTCCCTATCCAGCGGGATCATGCCCACCCCCCGCATGGCGCCGCCCAGAATCGGAGGCTTGAATACTTCCTTCTTGGAGAGGAATCTCATGGGTATGGGTAGGGCTGTGATCAAGGTCATGATGTCGATGTTGGAGCGGTGGTTGGCAACGACGATGTAGCAGGTGTCCTCCCGGATGTTCTCGAGTCCGCTCACTTCCAATCGCATCCCGGAGAACGTGACCCACACTCGTCCGAACCCCCTCAATATGGATTCGCCAAAGGGACCCCGCGGCCGGACCGCCGAATAGATGACCGCCGTCGATGCGATGCCGACTGTGCCCAAACCCGCGATCAGGTAGGTCAACACGGATCTGAGTATTAGCAGAATCTTTCTCATCGGAGCTAAGGCTAGATGGGAGGGAGCCACACTCCGGAGAAGGAGGTGTCTGGTGACGGCTCTTTGGGCACACTTTGTTAGCGTGTGCGCTTGTGAGTGTGGTTGAGGAGAAGAGGCGGCTCAGAGCATGGGCGCGCCGCATGCCGACTCCCACCTCCATCGAGTCCCTGCAGGTTTGCCGGCAGGTCTTGACGTGGATGGCCGAGAGGCATCCGGCGGCCGCGCTGGTGTGGATGGCGAAGTCAGGGGAGCTTGACCTGGAACCGGTGGTCCAGACCCTTGGTGAGGTTGAGTGGCTCACCACCCGGACCCCTTCCCGAGGCCCCCTTACCGTTCATTCCTACCGCTCAGAGCGCGAAACTCACCGGTTCGGCTTCCCCCAGCCGGTGGCCTCATCTCCCGAGATCTCTCCGGCAAGGATCCGCCTGGTGCTGGCGCCCGGATTGGTGTTCGATGCTCGCGGGGGTCGGCTGGGCTGGGGAATGGGTTATTACGACCGGCTGCTGGCCCGGGTGGACCGAGGGGTCCCACGGGTGGGGGTAACCCTTGAGCGCCTGATGGTCGAGAGAGTCCCCCAGGAATCGCACGACATCCCCATGACCCACCTGATAACCGACGTCGGCGTCCGGACTGTCGACTAGACGACTACAAGAGGGACAGCGGCAGCCAAACTATCTCGTCGCGGTTGGTGAAGTTGTGAAAAAAACCCCGGCATCCGCCTTGATTCTGTCACAGGGGAAGGCTCATACTGGCTGGAGCCAAACACCGAGAACGGTCCGTGCCGGCGTCGTTCGGACCGCGTCGAGGGATCATACGCTCCAACCAGAGAGCGCCGTTCCGGCTTTCGAAGGAGCCTCGACCCAGCCTGGACCGAACCTCCTTCAACCCCGGCGAGGTGGTGGCGGGGGTGGGCCCTTTGGCCCCCGGATTTTCGCGACATTTTCGCCTCAGGCCGAGATGGACCGGTCGGCATGGCAACCGGTCGTCGGGGATCCATCGGTCTTCATCCCGCCGGGACGAAGACGGGTTATGCGACCGTGATCGCCTCCGTGATCCAGCGGCCGATCTCGGAGGTGGAGGCGCCCATCTCCGGTCCGGCCATGGCGCCCAACTCGGGGAGCACCCCGGCCGCTGCCTGCTCCACCTTCACGGCCGCCTCCTTCTCGCCCAGATAGTCCAGGCACATGGCCGCGGTGAGCACTGCGGCCACCGGGTTGGCCCAGCCGGTGCCGACAATGTCGGGAGCGGTTCCGTGAACCGGTTCGAAAAGCGAGGGGAACTCTCCCGTCGGGTTGAGATTGCCGCTGGCCGCCAGGCCGATGCCTCCGGCAATGGCAGCCCCCAGGTCGGTGAGGATGTCGCCGAACATGTTGTCGGTCACCATCACATCGAAACGCTCGGGCGTGTTGATGAGATGGAGGCAGGCGGCGTCCACGTGCATGTAGTCCACCTCGACGTCCGGGTATTCGGCCGCCACCTCATCGGTGGTCCGTTGCCACAGGTCACCGGCGAACGTCAGCACGTTGGTCTTGTGACAAAGAGTCAGCCGCCGATCCCGGGTCATGGCCCTCTCGAAGGCGTAGCGGACTATTCGCTCGGTTCCCATCCGCGTGTTGACCGAGTTCTGGTTGGCGATCTCAGCGGGGGTCCCCTTGTGCAGGAAACCGCCGCTCCCCGAGTAAAGACCCTCGGTGTTCTCCCGCATCACTTCCATGTCGCATCGTTCTGGTGTGAGCCCGGCAATAGCGCTGGGAACCCCGGGATAGAGCTTCACAGGACGGAAATTCACATACAACTCGAAGTCGAACCGAAGTTTCAGCAACAATCCCCTTTCCAGGACACCGGGGGGTACCTCGGGTGTGCCCACTGCTCCCAGGAGGATGGCGTCGTGGTGGGCCAGTTCGTCCTGGACCGAAGTGGGCAGCACCTCACCGGTGGCGAGATAGCGCCGGCTGCCCAGGTCGTAGTCGGTGAGATCGATCTCGAAGCCGAATCTCTCGGAGGCGGCCCGGATGGCGTCCACGCCGCAGGCGGTCACCTCCGGTCCGATCCCGTCACCGCCGATGATCGCCAATCTATATGTGCTCATAAGGGGACCCCGTGAGTTGCTAGAGCAGTTCCTCGGCGATGTCTCTGAAGACACCCGGCTTGGAGGGCGTCTGCGAGCCTTCGTAGATCTGCTTCTTGGAGGACCTGCGTCGGGGCTTCCCGGGAGCCTTGGACTGGTCGTAATGATCGTGGGAGGTTTGCAGAGGAGTGAAGTTCAGTTCGAGTCCCAGCTCCGTCGTCAGAGCGATAAGGCTGGAGACCCGCATATCCACCTCTCCGTTCTCGATGCGGGAGATCTGTGCCTGGGTGAGTCCCGACAGTTCGCTCAGCTCGCGCTGGCTGAGTCCTCTGCTGGTGCGCTGTGTCTGGAGCAGCTTCGCAATGCGGGTATTCCCCCGGCTCATACCAATATAGGATAGCGCATCTACTGTCCTGTCGGCGCGCTATTCGGTCACGGCGTACGCGCTGATACAGTTTTGCATATCGACTGCATAGGGTGACGGGTGTCATACCTTAGCGCCGATTGCCCGGTTCAGAGCCGCCACGAAGGCTTCCGCCGATCCCTCCACCACGTCGGTGGAGACTGCCTTGCCGGCATAGGTGTCGTCGCCGACCCGGACCACCACGTTGACCTCCGCCATTGCGTCGGCACCGGCGGTAACCGGCACCACGCGGTAGTCAACCAGGCCGGCGTCGACTCCGAAACACTGCTTGATGGCCGAGAATGCGGCATGGACCATGCCGCCCCCCTGACCGGTGTACTCGGTCTCGACGCCATCTCTGGCGAGGGTAACCACCGCGGTGGGTGTGGTCTCGTGTCCTCCCGAGACGCTGATGCCGACCATCTTGACCTCGGCGGTGGCCACCGATGACGGACCGGCCGTGGCGATCGCTCGCAGTTCCCGCTCGCCGATCTCCATCTTCCGATCGGCCAGAGCCTTGAACTTGGCGAAGGCGTGCCTGAATTCGTCCTCTTCAAGGGCCACTCCCAGTCTCTGGAGAGCATCGGCAAAACCTGCCCGCCCCGAATGCTTGCCGAGAATGATCTGGGCGCCCTTCTGTCCGATGGACTCGGCGCTCATGATCTCGTAGGTCTCCCGATCTCGCAGCACGCCGTGCTGATGGATGCCGGACTCGTGGGCGAAGGCGTTGCGGCCCACCACCGCCTTGTTGAACTGCACCGGGTACCCGGTCAGCTTTGCGACCAGTCTGGAGGTGTCGAATATCTGGGTGGTGTCCGCGCCGATGTCCACCCCGAAGGCGTCCTGGCGAGTCTTCACGGCCATGATGATCTCTTCAATGGAGGTGTTGCCGGCGCGTTCTCCGATACCGTTGATGGCGCCCTCGATCTGGCGGGCTCCGGCAGCGATGGCAGACAGGGAATTGGCCACCGCCAGGCCGAGGTCGTTGTGGCAATGCACGGAGATGACCACGTCGCTGCGGTCGCCTCGCACCTCGGCGTATATCCGTTTCATCAACTCCGCGAAGTCCGAGGGAGTGGCGTAACCCACCGTATCGGGGATGTTGACGGTTGTGGCTCCGGCCTCCACCGCCGCCCGGCAAACCTCGATCAGGAACTGGTAATCGGAACGGGTGGCGTCCTGTGGCGAGAACTCCACGTCTTCGGTGTAGCGGCGTGCCCGGCGGACTCCCTCCACGGAAGCCTTCAGGACCTCGTCGGGGGTCATCCGCAGCATCCGCTCCATGTGGATGGGGGAAGTCGACATGAACACGTGGATGCGGGACCGCTCGGCGTGGCGGATGGCGTCCCAGGCCTGATCGATGTCGTCGGGATGGGCGCGGGCCAGGCTGGCGATCACCGGTCCCCTGACCTCGGAGGCGATTCTCGAGACCGCCTGGAAGTCGCCTGAGGAGGAGGCCGCGAAACCGGCTTCGAGAACATCCACTCGAAGGCGGGCCAACTGGTGGGCGATGGTTACTTTCTCGTCGGGGGTGAGTGCGATCCCGGGGGCTTGTTCCCCGTCACGCAGGGTTGTGTCGAAAATGATCAGTCGGTCGGACATTTCGGGCTCCTGGCGGGCGTTGGTGGCTCTTGACTACTGGGCGGTGTGAAGGCCGGGCCGGCGAGAGCCGCCGCCCGGCCGAGTCAGCGCCAGCCACGACTCCGACTGGCCCGCAGAAAGCGACAGGAAGATCATCCGGGAGTTTTCGGGTCCAGGAACGGCATCATCTGGCGGAGTTCGCGGCCCACTTCCTCGATGGGATGGGACCGGTTGGCGGCTCTCTGTTCCAGAAGGAAGGGAGCGCCTTCGCGTGCCTGGGCCATCCACTCCCGAGCGAACGCGCCGGACTGGATCTCATCGAGGACCCGTTTCATCTCGGCGCGGCTCTCGTCGGTGATGATCCGGGCGCCGCGGGTGTAGTCGCCGTATTCGGCGGTGTCCGAGACCGAGTAGCGCATCCAGGACAGGCCCCCCTCATAGAGGAGGTCCACGATCAATTTCAACTCATGAAGGGTTTCGAAGTAGGCGGACTCGGGCTCGTAACCGGCTTCCACCAGGGTCTCGTAGGAGGCTTTGATCAACTGGGAGACTCCTCCGCAGAGAATGACCTGCTCGCCGAAGAGGTCGGTCTCGGTCTCC
This sequence comes from uncultured Acidimicrobiaceae bacterium, assembly GCA_964458055.1. GTDB lineage: Bacteria > Actinomycetota > Acidimicrobiia > Spongiisociales > ZC4RG35 > Bin76. The sequence continues at coordinate 9,548 of CAYWGY010000003.1, forward strand.
TCCCGGAAAGTGGTCTGCAAAACCCCCGCGCGGGCGCCGCCGATTCCCCATGCATACGACATTCCCAGATCGAAGGCCCCGCCGGTGGCGTCCTGGTGGATGGCCAGCAGACAGGGCACTCCCGAGTCCTCCGTGTAGGTCCGTCTCACCAGATGGCCGGGACCCTTGGGGGCGACCATCAGCACGTCGAGGTCCTCCGATGGGACGATCTCGCCGAAATGAATGTTGAAACCGTGGGCGAACATCAGGGCGTTTCCGGGCGCCATCCTCTCGGCGATCTGTCCGTTGTAGAAATCGGCCATGAGTTGGTCGGGCACCAGCAGCATCACCATGTCGGCCCAGTCGGCCGCATCGGGGGGATCCATCACCGTCAACCCGTCAGAGCGCGCCTGGGCACGGCGGGCCGACCCCGGTCGCAACCCCACCACCACATCCACTCCCGACTCGGAGAGGTTGAGGGCATGGGCGTGTCCCTGGCTCCCATAGCCGATCACCGCCACCTTGCGGCCCCTGATTACCTCGGGATCGGCGTCCCTGTCATAGAAGATCTCGGCCATTAGTATCGCACCGCCTATCCGACCGCCCTCATCTTGGAGGGCTTGCTCTTGGCGTCCCGCCCGATGGCGATCCGCCCCGACTTGATCAACTCTGCCACGCCAAAGGGCCGCAGAAGTTCCACCAGGTCTGCCAGCTTGGTGGGCTTGCCTGTTACCTCGAAGGTGAGGGTGTTCATTCCCACGTCCACCACATTGGCCTTGAAGATATTGGCCACCTCGATGGCTTCGGCCCTGGCGGTCCCGCTGGCCGCCACCCGGATGAGCATGGTCTCGCGCTCCACCGACTTGGCAGGGTCGATTTCGGAGATCTTCAGGACGTTTATCAGCTTGTGGAGTTGCTTCTTCACCTGCTCCACGTTCTCGGACTCCACCACCACGGTTATGCAGGAAAACCCGGGGTCGATGGTGGGGCCCACCGAGAGCGAATGGATGTTGAACCCGCGACGGGCAAGCGTCGATGAGACCCGGGCCAGCACTCCGGGACGGTTTTCCACCAACAGGTTGAGAGTGTGCCGCGGCGGGTGGAGGCGTCCGGTCACCATCAGTCTCCGGGTTCCGGTCCCAGTATCACGTTGTCGTTGGATCCTCCGGCGGGAACCATCGGGAACACCATCTCCTCGGAGTCGACCACCATGTCGATCACGACGGGACGGTCGTCAATGGAGAGGGACTTCTCGATGGTGGGTCCGACGTCCTCGGGGGTCTCGGCTCGCAAACCGATGCATCCCATCCCCTCCGCCAACTTCACATAGTCCACCACGTGGGAGTACAGAATTCTCGCGGAGAGTCGGCCGCCCTATAAAAGTTTAAGACACAGAATTACCAAACCCTGGGCGCCCTTGTTTTAAAACGCCACCATCACCGGGATACCGTGGGCTGATGCGGCGATCAACTCCTTGAACGTCATCTGGAAGCACCCGTCGCCATCCACCGCGAAGACGAGTTCTCCGGGCATGCCCGCCTTGGCGCCGATGGCGGCCGGCACCGCGAATCCCATGGTTCCCAGTCCCCCGGAGTTGATCCATCGCCGTGGGCGGTCGAACTTCCAGAACTGGGAAGCCCACATCTGGTGCTGTCCCACCCCTGCCACCAGGATGGCGTCGCCACCGGTGACCCGAGCCAGTTCCTCGATCACGAACTGGGGCTTGATGGGGCCGTCCTGGGGCTGGTCGTAGTGGAGGGGGTGTCTTTGCTGCCATCGCCCCAGCGTGGCGATCCAATCTTGGCTGTCGACAGGCGGACGGTCTCCCCACGCCCGGGTCAGCTGTTGCAGGATGCGGAGGGCGTCGGCCACTATGGGAATGTCGGGCTTGCGCACCTTACCGATCTCGGCGGGATCGATGTCGGCGTGGATCACTTTGGCGTCCACCGCGAAGTGATCGGGGTCGCCGGTGACTCGATCGTCGAATCGGGTACCGATGGCCACCAGGACATCGCACTTCTGCATGGCGGTGATGGCCGTGTAGGTGCCGTGCATGCCGGGCATTCCCAGGCAAAGAGGGTGGCCGTCGCTGATTGCGCCCCTGCCCATCAGGGTGGTCACCACGGGTATGTTGGTCATCTCGGCGAAGCGGGTGAGCGCCTCGGCGGCATTGGCCTTGATGATGCCCCCCCCAACATAGAGCACCGGGCGCCGGCTCCGGGCCAGCATCTCCACGGCGTCTCTCACGCTCCGAGGGTGACCGTCCATGTTGGGCTTGTAGCCGGGCAGGTCGAGATCCTCTGGGGGATGCCACTCGGTCTCCAATTGCAACACGTCCTTGGGCAGATCTATCAGGACCGGTCCCGGGCGCCCGGTTGCGGCCAGATGGAAAGCCTGGTGTATGACCGTGGGGATGTCATCCGGATCGGTGACGAAGTAGTTGTGCTTGGTGGCGGGCATGGTTATCCCGGTGGTGTAGGCCTCCTGGAAGGCGTCGTTGCCCACTGCATGGGTGGGGACCTGTCCGGTGATGGCAACCATGGGCACCGAGTCCATCAAGGCGTCGGCGAGGGGTGTCACCAGGTTGGTGGCGCCCGGCCCGGAGGTTGCCATGCAGACGCCCACCCGGCCGGTGGCCCATGCATAGCCTGCGGCCATGTGCCCGGCGCCTTGCTCGTGGCGCGCCAGGATGTGGGTGATGGGACTGGCCAGGAGCGGGTCGTAGGCGGGGAGGATGGCGCCGCCGGGTACACCGAATACGATGTCCACCCCCTCGTGCTCCAGCGAGGAAATGACGGATTGGGCTCCTGTGATCTTGGTCATGTTCGGTTCCTTGGTTTACAAAAATAAATCCCTCCTTGGGGGAGGGATTCGGCGCACACGCGGTCGGGCGCGTGCGCTACTCGAGTACCAGCAACAGGCCTAGGGCTCTCATTGGGTCAATATTATGGTCGCTCCTGCGCAAACGCGCAACTCCAACCGGTCCGGAGTTTACCCTGGAGGCGGGTATTTTTCCGGGTGCTGCTATATCGTAGGAAGGATGAAGAGGCTGGGTTGGTCGTGAAGTTCGGACCTCAGCACTTCCTGGTTGCCCTGGAGGAGGCAAGGCGGGTGATCAAAGTCATGCCTCCCGCGAGGGTGCCCCACTCGCTGAGAAGGATTCGCGGCTCATCCTCCCGGAGGCTGACGCCGGTGGAGGCCCGCGCCCTTTACCGGGAACTGGAGACGAACGAGGACTTGCGGCAGGAGACGTTGGACAGTTGGGATGCTCCCCGCCGGGGTGATGCCGACCCGCGGGCAGAGGCTTCCGCGCTCTTCCTGGGACGGCCGGAGGGGTGGGAGTCCCAGGCACGCCGGCACATCCAGCAAGTGGCCCTTCACGATGCCCGGGCGGAGATCAAGATCCTGCGCAAAGACCTCTCCGAGCACAAGTCCAGGGAAAAGCGCCTGAGGACCCGGCTCTCGAGTGTCAGGGAGGAGACCGAGAGAGTCTTCGAGGAGGGGACGCGGGCGTTGCAGCAGGATGTTGCCAGACACCGCGCCAGGATCGCCGAACTCGAGAAGCAACTGGCCGAGGAGCAGCGAGCGACTCTTTTCTGGGAGAAGGAAGCCAACCTGGCCTTCGACGAGTTGACGCAAGTCGATCGTCGCTACGAGGACCTGCGGGAACGCTACGGCGCCAAGGCCAAGGCGACTCCCGCTGTCGAGGCCGACAGGGGAGGGATGAGCTTTTCCCGTGATCCCCTTGAGGCTGCCCGGATGCTCGATCAGATGGTGAGCTACTGGGAGGTGGGTTTCGATCCGGGACCGGGTCCCGCTCCGACCCGCCGGCGGTTGGAGATGCCTGCGGGCATAGATCCCAAGGGACAGGGCGCGATACGTTGGGTCTTCTTCGAGGCGCCCCGGCTGATCCTGATAGTGGACGGCTGGAATGTGGCATACAACTGGCACTACCACCGGAACATCCTTGATGACCCCACTCGGCAAACCGTCGAGTACATAACCAACAAGCTCAACCAGCTGGCCCGGTATTCGGTTGGTCGCCACCAGGTCAGCCTCTACCTCGACTCTCGTCACGTGAACGGATGGGTTCCCCGATGGGACAACCGGTTCAAGAGCGGCAGGCTGACCGGCTATTACGTGGACAACGCCGATGACGCCATAGCCGAGGAGGCAGCCGAGAGAGAGGGAGCGCCGGTGGTGGTGATCACCAGCGACAATGACCTGGCCGAGCGGTGTCGTGCCCACGGTGCGTTGAGATTGTTCTCAGAGGCCCTGGCAGAGTGGATGACGGACCCGCTGGTCTGACCGCCCGACTCCTGGCGCTTGGCGCGGAAGGGGGACTGGATCGCGTCGGGGTGTGCTCGGCCGGTCCTTTTGCGGAAACCCGCGGCGCCATCCGCTCCCGGAAGGCCCAGGGTCTCTCCGCACGGCTCGGCTTCACCTACGGGAATCCGGATCTGTCCACGGACATCCGCAGGTCCTTTCGGTGGGCGGAAGCGCTGGTGGTGGGGATCCGGGCCTACCTCCCGGCTGCCGGTGGTCCCGGGGAAGGCAGGCCCGGGAGGGGGCGGGTAGCCCGATTCGCGGTCACCGACTCCTACCGACCCCTGCGGTCGGGGTTGGAGACCATGGCCTCCGAGTTGAGGGCTGCCGGATACAAAGCAGAGGTGTTGGTCGACGACTCCCGCCTGGTGGACCGGGCGGCCGCGGTCCGGGCGGGAGTGGGATGGTGGGGCAAGAGCACCATGGTGCTGGCGCCGGGAGCGGGGCCGTGGTTCCTGATCGGGTCGGTGGTGACCGACGCTCCTCTGGCGCCCTCCGAACCCATGGACCGAAGTTGCGGGAGTTGCCGGGCATGCCTTCCCGCCTGTCCCACCGGTGCGCTGGTGGCGCCGGGGGTGCTGGACGCCCGACTGTGCCTGGCGGCCCTGGCGCAGAGTCCGGGAATCATCCCCCGCCACATGCGACCCTTCATGGAGGATCGGGTCTACGGTTGCGACGAGTGCCTGACCGCCTGTCCTCCGGGGGGTCGCCTTCTCGAAAGAGCCACCTCCCGGAGGGGGTCCGTTGACTTGGTGGGGCTCCTGCGATCCGCCGACACCGATCTTCTGGATGAGTTCAACCACTTCTACATGCCGTCTCGGCGTCCCCGCATCCTTCGCCGCAACGCCCTGGTGGCTCTGGGCAACACCGGGGCGGCGGAGCACCTGCAAACGGTTGCCGGTTATCTCGGACATCCCGACTGGCTGCTGAGGCTCCATGCTGTGTGGGCGGTCGATCGCATGAGCACCCGGTTGTCCCTGCGATGGGGCGACGCCTTCCTCCGCCATGCCGCCCGTCGGGAGACCTCTCCCGAGGTGAGGCAGGAACTGGCCCTCTCCGGGGTGACCACCGAGAACTGCGACCCGGTAGCGTTGCCAATGTGAAGGTCGACTCGCGGCTGTTTCTTGTCGCCCTCCTCGTCGTGGGAGGGATTGCTGTGGTGTGGAGTCTCATCGGAGACGGTGGTCCCGAGCCTGCCGCAGCGCCGGGGACCACCGCGGCGGCGCCGGAACCGGGCGACACCGTGCCCGATGTAACCGGGGCGGCTTCCGATGCACCTACCACGGTGGTCACCATCACGACCACCACGGCTCCGGCCACCACCACCACCGTCACCATCCCGACCCCCGAAGTCCTGGCGGAGGTGCATCCTCGGTTGGTGGATATCGACGGGTGGCTGCAGTCGGAGGTCGAGAGCATCGAGGAACTGCGGGGGAAGGTGGTGATAGTCGAGTTCTGGACGTTCGCGTGCTACAACTGCAAGAACCGGATTCCCCACACCCAGGAGATCTATGCCGACTACCGGGACCGCGGCCTGGAGATTGTCGGCATTCACTCTCCCGAATTCAAGTTCGAAGAAGACGTGGACAACATCCGGGAGGCCCTGGTCGAACTGGGAGTTACATGGCCGGTGGTGCTGGATACCCGCAAACGCACATTCTGGGAGTGGCAGGGAGGCCCCCGCGCCTATTGGCCCCGGACCTACGTTCTGGACAGGCAGGGGCGAGTCCGTTTCGATCACATCGGGGAGGGAAAGTACCGGGAGTTGGAGCAGACCGTGGCACTCCTGCTGGACGAGGGTCTGTGAGACTTTTCGCCGAGGGGATCTTCTCGAGCCTCCTCCCATGTTCCTATTCGATTCTCATCCCGGCCCTGGCGCTGGTGATCCTGCGAAAGAACGAGCGCATACCCACCCTCGGGATCTTCGCCGCCGCCACAGTCGTCTCCGCCTGGATCAGGGCGGCGGGCATCTCCGACCTCCTGGCCGATCGGGTGTGGAACACCGCGGTCCTGGTGGCTGGGCTGGTGCTGTCCTGGATGGTCTCCCACCGGGCGGCCGGGACGGCAGGCTCGGTGCTCATCGGAGTCTTCGCCGGATCGACATGGTTCCCCTGCGTCGGGGAGCAATTGGGCGAGGTCCTCGGACGGGCGCCGGATGAACCGTTGTCGGGGTTGGCGCTCCTGGCTGTCTACCTGGTGGGAGTGATGCTTCCGATCGTGGCGGTGGTCACCTTGGTGGCGTACGTTCCGGCGGTCCGTCGCCGGGCCGACGGCAGGTGGGCCGCCGTGGCGGCGCGAGCGGTCCTGGGCGCCATGGGGGTCCTGGTGCTGAGCGGTCAATACCCCGTCCTCCTCTCCACCCTGGCCCGCTGGTCGGTGCTCTAGCCTGTCTCCGTCGGGATTGGCCCGGCACGCCAGGGACAACGGAGGTCCGGGAGGCTTATCATCGGGATATGTCTCTCAAGATCCATTCCCAAGATGTAACCGAAGGACCGGCGCGTGCCGGGGCGCGCGCCATGTTGCGGGCGGTGGGCCTCTCTGATGACGACTTCGCCAAGCCCCAGGTGGGGGTGGTTTCTGCGGGTAACGAGGTGACTCCCTGCAACGTGACCGGACCCGTGCTGGCGGAACGGGCCAAGGAGGGTGTCCGGGTGGGGGGAGGAGTGGGGCTCTCCTTCGCCACCATCGCCGTCTCCGACGGGATCTCCATGGGCCACGAGGGCATGCGCGCTTCGCTGGTCTCGCGGGAGGTGATTGCCGACTCGGTGGAACTGGTGGCCCACGCCGAGCGCTTCGATGCCCTGGTGACCATCGCCGGCTGTGACAAGTCCCTTCCCGGGATGCTGATGGCGGCGGCCCGTTCCAACCTGCCGGCGGTCTTCCTGTACGGAGGTTCCAGCCTTCCGGGCCGCTACCAGGGCCGTGACATCTCGCTGGTGGACGTGTTCGAGGGCATCGGCGCCGAGTCCAAGGGTCTGATCAGTTCCGAGGAACTGGATGAGATCGAGCGCAACGCCTGCCCCGGCGCCGGCTCGTGCGCCGGCATGTTCACCGCCAACACCATGGCTTCGGTGGGAGAGGCGATCGGAATGTCCCTGCCCGGATCGGCATCGGTCCCGGCTGTGGACACCCGGTTGGGGGTGTATGCCCGCCGCAGCGGAGAGGCGGTGATGGACCTGCTGAAACAGGGGATCCGTCCCCGCCGGATAATGACCCGACCGGCTTTCGAGAACGCCATCACCGTGGTGATGGCGCTGGGAGGGTCCACCAACGCCGTTCTCCACCTCATGGCCCTCGCCCACGAGGCGGGCGTCAACCTGGAGTTGGAGGACTTCGACAGGATCAGCCGGCGGACTCCCCACATCGGAGACCTGAAGCCGTTCGGGACCTATCACATGGTGGACGTCGACTACATCGGTGGTGTCCCGGTGGTGCTGCGGGCCCTCTGGGATGAAGGGCTCATCCACGGAGACTGTTTGACGGTGACCGGCAGGACCATGGCCGAGAACCTCGCCGATGTCACGATCCCCACCGAACAGGACGTCCTGCGACCGGTCTCGGATCCCATCGCCGCCGAAGGCGGGATCGCGGTGCTGCGAGGTTCGCTGGCGCCCAGGGGAGCGGTGGTGAAGGTGGCCGGCGTGGCGCTGGAGGTCTTCGAGGGCCCCGCCAGGGTCTACGACGGTGAACAGGGTGCCCTGGCGGACCTTTTCGCCGGCGGCATCAATCCCGGAGAGGTCCTGGTAATACGCACCGAAGGGCCGCGGGGCGGCCCGGGCATGCGGGAGATGCTGGCCATCACCGCTGCTCTCAAGGGGGCGGGTCTGGGTAAGGACGTTCTGTTGATCACCGACGGTCGTTTCTCCGGCGGCACCACCGGACTGTGCATCGGTCACGTGGCGCCCGAGTCGGAGGTGGGAGGGCCGATCGGGCTGGTGCAGGAGGGTGACCGCATCAGGGTCGACGTCCCGGCTCGAAGGATGGACCTGCTGGTTCCCGAAGACACGCTGGAGGAGAGACGGGCGGGTTGGAAGCCCGCTCCGGTTCGCTACCCTTCCGGCGCCCTTGCCAAGTACGCCAATCTGGTGGGCGGCGCCGAGAACGGGGCGGTCACCAACCACTTCTAGTCGCCTTGCTGCTTATCTCCGACGTCCATGGCCGCTTCGACGCCCTGGCTGAGGTGGCTTCCCGGGGAGAGCCCCTCCTGGTGCTGGGGGACCTCATAAACCTGGTGGACTACCGCACGGGAGAGGGTATCTTCGCTCAGGTGCTGGGTCTTGATTTCGCTCGCAGGATCGCCGCCTCCCGGGGCGGTTCCCGATTCGAGGAGATGCGGGCCCTGTGGGCCGAGAAGGTGGGAGATCGCCAGGAGTGGTTCAGGGGAGAGCTCTCGGTGGAGGTCCGAAAGGAGTACGGCTTGATGGCGGAGGCCCTGGAGGGCTCGGAGTCGTATGTCACCTACGGAAACGTCGACCGGCCCGATCTTCTGCGACGGAGCCTCCCGGGTGGCGCACGGTTCGTGGACGGAGAGGTGATGATGATCGAGGACTTCAGCGTGGGGTTCGCCGGTGGGGGGCTCACCACTCCGATGAATGCCTCCGGGGAAGTCTCCGACCAGGAGATGGAGGCCAAGCTTGACGCCCTGGGTGAGGTGGATATTCTGTGCACCCACCTGGCGCCGGCCGTCCCCGCTCTCCACTTCGATGTTGTCACAGGCCGTTACGAACGCGCCTCTCGCCCGATCCTGGACTATGTCCGCCGGGTAAGCCCCCGCTACCACTTCTTCGGGGACGTCCACCAGCCCCAGGCCCACCAGTGGCGGGTGGGTTCCACGCTGTGTCGCAACGTCGGGTACTTTCGGGCCACCCGTCGCCCGGTGAGAGTGACGTCCGGGGGAATGGTGGAGGGTCGGCGATCGGAGGCGGGCGGTGAATAGGGCCCTGGGGGTTCTGGCGGGGCTCGCCGCGGTGTTGCCCCAGCTTGCCAAGCTGGTTGCCCGGCTGGCTCGCGACCCCAGGGTTCCGGTACGGGCCAAGCGGCTGGCGACGGGTCTGGTCGTCTATGCGGTGTCGCCGATAGACCTGATACCGGATCTCATACCGGTGGTTGGGGTGGTCGATGATCTGGCGGCGCTGGT
>CAYWGY010000003.1:18999-20984 GCA_964458055.1 uncultured Acidimicrobiaceae bacterium
CGCTGGCCATCCTGGTGGACTCCGCTCCCAGGGAGGCGGTGGTCGAACACTGGGACGGGGAACCGACGGTGTTGGAGCGGATACTCCTCGGTACGGGGATGGTGCTGGATTTTCTGCCCCGACGGCTCCGATGGGTCATCCGGCGGCTGGTCGGGGAGTGACCGCCCCCGGATGAAAATCCCCGTCTGGGCTGTTCTCCCCCTCTTCCAGACGTCACCCCGGGAAGTCACCGGCATGGTGAGGGCGGCCGAGTCGGTGGGCTGTGAAGGCACGGTCGCCACCGATCATCTGGCGGGGTGGCGGCGGCCGTCGGACCCTGTGCTGGAGGCCACCTCCGTCCTGGGAATGGCGGCGGCGGTGGCAGAGCGGCGGCTGGGGTCCTTGGTGCTCCAGACCTCGCTGCGTTCGCCCTCCTACACCGCCGACGTGGCGGCGACCCTGGTCGGGACGTGTCGGCAACCGCCCCTTATCGGTCTGGGAGTGGGCGATTCGCGGTCGCGGCGCGAATTTGAGCGTCTCGGGATGGTCCTTCCCCCGCTGGCCCGGCGGCTGGAGGTTCTCAAGAGGACCATACGCGAGGTTCGGCGGCGAGCTCCCCAAGCGGAGATCTGGGTGGGGGGATGGCGAACAGAGCTACTGGAGATCGCCGCCGAGCGGGCGGACGGCTGGAATGGATGGGGAAGAGAGATCGGAGCCTTCGAGGCGGCGGTCGATCACCTATTGAGGGTCAACCCGCACGTGAAGATCAGTTGGGGGGCCATTCTCGACACCGCCAAGCCGGTTGCATCACACCGCCGGGAACTCGTGCAGAGGAGCGAAGCGGGCGCCCAAACGCTGGTGCTGGCTCTCACCCCACCCAGAGCCGATGGTTTCCTCGATTGGGCGCCTCAGCTGTTGTCTCGCCCTATCTTCGGCGGGACAGGCCGGTGTGATTAACCTCCGGGCGTATGGAATTCAGGCGAATACACAATCTCCCCCCTTACGTGTTCGCGCAAGTGAACGAGGCGAAGATAGCAGCTCGCCGCGCCGGAGAGGATGTGGTGGACCTCGGTTTCGGCAACCCCGACATCGCTTCACCGCCATTCGTGGTCGACAAGCTGGTCGAGGCGGCGCGCAAGGAAAAGAACCACCGGTACTCGGCCTCGAGGGGACTTCCCAACCTGCGACAGGCCATCGTCGATCGCTATCACCGCAGATTCGGGGTGCAACTCGATCCCGAGACCCAGGCGGTGGCGACCATCGGCGCCAAGGAGGGCCTCTCCCACCTTCTGTGGACCCTGGTGGACTCAGGAGACACGACGGTGGTCCCCGAGCCATCCTATCCCATCCACATATACGCTCCGATCCTGGCCGGATCCGACATAATCCGGCTTCCGGTGACGTCGGAGTCTGAGTACTTCGAGAGACTTGCCGACCTGTTCGACTCCACATGGCCGAAGCCCAAGGTGATCATCGTCTCCTTCCCGCACAATCCCACCACGGTCTGCGTGGACGTCTCGTTCTTCGAACGCCTGGTGGCCTTCGCCCACCGCCACGGGACCTTCCTGGTTCACGACTTCGCCTATGCCGATGTCTACTTCGACGGGTACCGCCCGCCCTCGCTGTTGCAGGTGGAGGGCGCCGCCGAGGTGGGAGTCGAGCTGTTCAGCCTCACCAAGGGCCATTCCATGGCGGGCTGGCGCATGGGCTTCGTGTTGGGCAACGCCCGGGCGGTCGCCGCTCTGGCCAAGCTCAAGTCCTACCTCGACTACGGGACTTTCCAACCCATCCAGATCGCTTCCATTGTGGCCCTCAACTTCGGTGACGAACATGTCGAGGAGGTGAGGGCCATCTACAAGGACCGCCGTGACGCGCTGGTGGACGGGCTGAACAAGTCCGGATGGAAGGTGCTGCGGCCCCGGGGCACCATGTTCGTGTGGGCCCGCATCCCCGAGCCCTACGTCGACATGGGATCCGTGGAGTTCTCCCTTCACCTGCTGCGGGAA
>CAYWGY010000003.1:20994-23292 GCA_964458055.1 uncultured Acidimicrobiaceae bacterium
TGGCGGTAAGCCCCGGGATCGGATTCGGACCCACTGGTGACCGGCACGTCCGATTCGCCCTGGTGGAGAACCGCCAACGCGTCTCCCAGGCGGTCGCCGGCATGCGCCGGACTCTCAATCTGCTCTGAACAGTGGCCTTTCTGGACGGAACCGCCGACTTTCGTTCCGACACGGTAACCCGGCCCACCCCGGAGATGCGCCGCGCCATGGCGGAGGCCGCGGTGGGAGACGACGTCTACAGCGACGATCCCACCGTCAACGCCCTGGAGGAGGAGGCCGCCGCCATCATCGGCAAGGAGGCGGCGCTGCTCACCCCCACGGGAACGATGGGAAACCAGCTTGCGATAATGCTGCAGACCCGGCCGGGCCAGGAGGTCCTCTGCGATCCGGGGGCCCATCTGCGGAATGTCGAGTCCGGCGCCGGCTCGGCGCTGTCGGGAGTGGCGTTCCGTCCGGTGGAGGCGCCCGCCGGACAGATAACGCCCGCTGAAATCGACGGCGCCATGGCCCTGGCCGGACGGCTCTTCCCCCGGATCGGACTGATGGTGTGGGAGAACACCCACAATCTCTCGGGAGGTCGGGTTGTCCCTCTGGAAGTGATGTCGGAGGCAAACTCCACGGCCAGGCGCTACGGTCTCTCCATACATCTCGACGGTGCCCGGGTCTTCAACGCCGCAGTGGCTTCCGGCGTCACCCCGGACCGTATTGCCGAGGGGGTGGACACCGTGCAGTTCTGTTTCTCCAAGGGCCTGGGATCGCCCGTTGGCTCCATCCTCTGCGGCCCGGCGGATCTGATCGCCGAAGCGCGTTATCTGCGCAAGAGGATGGGCGGGGGCATGCGCCAGGCCGGCATCATCGCCGCGCCTGCTCGTATTGCCCTCCGCGACTGGCGCCGACTGTCGGCAGACCACCGTTTGGCGAGGAGAATGGCGGAAGGCATCGCCGCCCGGCATCCCGGCGCCGTGGATCCGGAGGCAACCGAGACCAACATGGTCCGGGTCGAAGTGGGGAAGCTCTCGCAAGGGTGGGCGCCGATCCGCTCCCGGCTGGAGAGCGCCGGGATCCTCTTCAACAATCCCTTTGCGGGTTTTCTGCGGATCGTGACCCACCGGGATGTGGACGCCTCTGATGTCGACCGGCTGCTGGCAGCCTTCAGCGATAGCTGATGCGGTAACCCGAGCCGTTTTCCCAGGGTCATATCTCCAGCATGAAGTTCGCGGTCCTCTTTCCCGGCCAAGGCAGCCAGTTCGTCGGCATGGGCGCCGATCTGTTCGCAGCCCGGCCCGATCTTCTGGGTGACAGCATCGACCGGGTGCTGGGTTGGTCGCTGCGGGAACTCTGCCTGGAGGGACCCGAGGAACTGCTGGTCCGCACCGAGCGGGCCCAGCCGGCTCTGTTCTGTCTGTCCTATGCCCTCTGGTCGGAACTGGCAAACCGGTTGGACGCCTCCCCGGCGTCGGCCGCCGGGCACTCGCTGGGGGAGTACACCGCCCTGGCGGCCGCCGGGGTGATCGACTACGAGGATGCGGTGGCGGTGGTGGCCGCCCGGGGCCGAGCCATGGCTGCGGCCGCCGATGCCGAGGACTCGGGAATGATGGCACTGATGGGGGTCGGTGTTCAGCGCGCCGAGGAAATAGCGAAAGCACGCCGGGACGAGGGTGGAAGGCTGGTGGTGGCCAACATCAACGCTCCCGGTCAGGTGGTGATGGCCGGCGGTGCATCCGACATCGACTGGCTGGAGGCTCGTGGACGGAGTCTCGGGCTTCGCAGAATGGTGCGGCTGGCGGTGGCGGGCGCCTTCCATTCCGAGTTCATGGCGCCGGCCGCCGTCGAGGTATCCGCCGCCCTGGATTCTGTCGACTTCCGTCCCGGTTCCTTTCCGGTGTACGCCAATGTCAGCGGCCGGCCGATGCGCCGAGGTAGCGAGGCCGAGACCCTGGTGGCCCAGGTGTGCTCACCGGTCCGCTTCGCCGAGAGCCTGGAGGCCATGGCCCGAACCGGGGTTGATGTCTTCGTCCACGTGGGTCCCGGCAAGGTGACGGCGGGCCTGGCCAAACGCAGTGTCCGTTCTGCTACGGTTCTCGTCGCCAATGATCTGGCCGGGATGGCGCAAGTCGCGGACTCGCTGTCTAGCATGGGGTTTTCGCGAGGAGATTGATTTCATGACGAGTGCCACCATCACCGGCTGGGGCAAATGCCTCCCCCCCACGGTGCTGAGCAACGCCGATCTCGAGGCGATGATGGACACTTCCGACGAGTGGATTACCGTGCGCTCGGGAATCAAGGAACGCCGGGTCA
>CAYWGY010000003.1:23302-32473 GCA_964458055.1 uncultured Acidimicrobiaceae bacterium
GGAGCCCTCGGAGATGGGAGCGGTGGCCGGCAGGCACGCTCTGGCCGCAGCCGGGCTGGACGTGGGTGACATCGACCTCATCGTCTTTGCTTCCTGCACTTCTGATTCAATCGTTCCCGCCACCGCGGCCCATGTTCACCGGCTGCTGGATGCGCCGATCGCCACCGCCGCATTCGATCTCAACGCCAACTGCTCGGGTTTCGTGTACTCGTTGATAACCGCTTCCAAGATGATCGAGGGTGGGATGTACTCGCGGGTTCTCGTGGCCGCCTCCGAGCGCCTCACCGCCCTTGTCGACTTCACCGACCGTTCCACTGCGGTCCTCTTCGGTGACGCCGCCGGAGCGGTGGTGTTGGAGGCCACCGAGGAAGACCACGGAGTTCTGTCGGGGTGCATGCAGATGGACTCCTCCGCTCTCCATTACCTGGAGGTGACCGAGGACGGCCAGTGCCGGATGCCACAACGCCTTCTGGAGCCGGTGGTTGGGGGTATCGCCATGAACGGGCGGGAGGTGTTCCGCCGCGCGGTGACGGCGATGGGGGATCTCTCGGTCCGAGCTGTGGCGGAAGCCGGGCTCGTATTGGACGACGTTGATCTGCTCATACCCCACCAGGCCAACATCAGGATCATCGACGCCACCGCCCGCCGGCTGAAGCTGCCATCCGAGAAGGTCTACACCAACATCCACGCCTACGGGAACACCTCCGCGGCCACCATTCCGGTGGCGCTGAACGAGGCCTTGGAGCAGGGGTACATCTCCCCGGGATCCCATGTCGTGTTTGCTGCGTTCGGCGGCGGCCTGACGTCCGCGGCCGCGGTGGTGCGCTGGGGAGAGCGCGTCGAGCCGTTGGGGACAAGCAACGCCGCCCTGGCGCCCACCGACCGCAGTCTGCTGGAGCTTTTGGACGCCAACTTCCAGGTTTACGGGTTGCCGGAGAAGATGAAGTGAGCCGGGTGGCTCTGGTCACGGGAGGGTCTCGAGGCATCGGGCGGGCCATCTGTGTGGAGATGGCCGAACGCGGCTACCGGGTGGCGGTCAACTACGCCCGCCGCGCGGACGCTGCCGAGGAGGTGGTCTCACTCATCGAGGCCGGTGGCGGAGAGGCGATCGCCGTGGGCGCCGACGTGTCCCGGGCCGGAGATGTCAAGACCATGTTCAAGGAGGTGACGGCCTCTCTGGGACCGGTGGCCGTCCTGGTCAATAACGCCGGCATCACCCGGGACGGTCTGTTGGCTCGGATGCGTCCGGCTCACTTCGATGAGGTGATCGCGGTCAATCTCCGGTCGGCGTATCTGTGCACGGCGGCGGCTCTGCGGGGAATGCTGCGAGCCCGTTGGGGGAGGGTGATCTGTATCAGTTCGGTGGCGGGGGTGAGCGGCAATCCCGGTCAGGCCAACTATGCAGCTTCCAAGGCAGGTTTGATCGGCTTTGCCAAGTCGGTGGCGAAAGAGGTCGGCTCACGGGGGATAACCGTAAACGTGGTGGCTCCCGGTTTCATCGCCACCGATCTGACCGCCTCCCTGGGTGATGTGCCCGAGAAGGCCACCGCCGCGGGTGCGGCTCTTGGCAGGGTGGGTGAGCCCGGCGAGGTCGCAAAAGTAGTCGCGTTTCTGGGTTCCGAAGACGCAAGCTATGTGACCGGACAGGTTTGGCAGGTGGACGGAGGCCTGTCTCTGTGAGCACCTTCCGCAATCAGACCGATAGGAAAGGAAAACGATGAGCGCTGATATCGATGCAAGACTCAAAAGAGTCCTGGTAGAGGAGTTGGACCTCGATGAGGACAAATTGGTTCCCGAGGCCCATTTCGAGGAAGACCTGGATGTCGATTCGCTCGGTGTGGTGGAACTGCTGATGGCGTTGGAGGACGAATTCGACGTGGAGATTCCCGATGAAGAGGCCGAGGACATCACCACTGTCGGTGAGGCCGCCGCGCTCATACACGCCAAACTGGGGGCATAAGGGCGCGGGGACCATCGAAGGGAGGCGGTGTTGAGGCGGGGCCGGAAAGGAGACTCCTTTTTGCCCGGTCACCAAGCCAGCGCGTAGGCAGGCCGTCGCGGGTCCCCGCCGCTGCTGAGCACCCCTGATCGGGGGTCGCGGTGCGTTACCGTGGCGCCCATGCCGCAGGCGTCGGATCTCACCACTTTGTGGCCCAGGGTTCCCAGCGACTCGGCCGTCCCGTCGGGGATGGCCCACTCCAGGGAGAGTTGTCCGGGAAAGTAGCGGTGCGGATAGAAGGAGTCGGGGGCGCTGTCAGTGGCGAAACGGGGTGCTTCGATGGCCTCTTGGGGGTTCATTCCGAATAGGAAGGTGTTCAGCATCACCTGGAGGTTGGCCTGGGTCTGGTGGTCTCCGCCGGGGCAGCCAAAGGTCATGGTGGGTTGACCGTCCCTGGCTGCGATGTAGTTGACCAGCGTGGTTCTTGGCCGTTTGCCCGCCTCGATCACGTTGGGGTGGCCCGGCCACAGGTTGAAGACTTCGATGCGGGTGCTGAGGGCGCATCCCAACTCGGAGAAGTAGACCGACTTTTCAAAGGACCCCCCGCTGGGAGTTGCGGTCGCCATGTTGCCGTCCCGGTCGATGGCGGCGATGTGGGTGGTCCCCGTGGGAGGGCCCGCCGTGGCGTGGCGCCCGGTCGAGGGCGGTATGTCGGGAGCCGGGTCCCGGGAAAGGGGGGAGAGTCGTCGGGGATCGCCCGGAGGAGGCATCTGCGGGAAAGCCCGGTTCGGGTCTATCAGGCAGGCCCGGGCGGCGGCGTACTCCTTGGACAGCAGCCCCCTGACGGGGATGTCGGCGAACTCGGGGTCGCCGTAGTGGGCATGGCGGTCGGCCATGGAGAGTTTCAGCGCCTCGGTGACGGTGTGGATGTAGGAGGGGGTGTTGTGACCCATGGCCCCCAGGTCGAAGCGCTCCAGGATGTTCAGGGTCTGCAGCA
This sequence comes from uncultured Acidimicrobiaceae bacterium, assembly GCA_964458055.1. Classification (GTDB taxonomy): domain Bacteria; phylum Actinomycetota; class Acidimicrobiia; order Spongiisociales; family ZC4RG35; genus Bin76. Next base: position 26,239 of record CAYWGY010000003.1, read on the forward strand.
GGACCGCCGCCTGCGACCAGGTCCTCTGGCCGTGGATCCGGTAGCCGGCAAAGGTGGTGCTCAGCGGTTCTTCGAAGCGGGATCGGTAGCCGACCAGATCCTCGTAGTCCAGCACTCCGCCCACGCTCGACGAGCAGTCCGCGATCAGCCGGGCTGTTCCTCCCATGTAGAACTCTCCGGTGGCGGCCCGGAGACCGTCGGACCTCGAACCACCGGATGCCGCCTCGGCCGCGGCCAGGACCCTGAGGGTGCGGGCCAGGCCCGGTTGTTTCAGCAGGGACCCCTCATCGGGCGCCCTCCCGCGGGGGTAGAACACTTCCAGTCCACCGTGGCGAAAGAGCTCGAACTGTTGGATCGTGGGTTCCAGAGCCAGAAAGGTCACCAGGTGGCGGTAGTGGGGGATCCCCTCCTCTGCGTACTGGATGGCGGGCGCCAACACCTCCCCCAGGCTCTTGGTTCCGTGGTTGGCCAGCATCGAGACAGTGGCGTGCACAACGCCCGGCACGGTGAAGGCCAGCGGCGCATCTTTCCCGGGACCGGTGGGGATCGAGTCCAGTCCCGCCGCCCGGTAGTACTCGACGGTTGCCCTCGCCGGCGCCCCACCCTGGCCGCTCAAGGAAATGAGCTCACCCGAGCGGGCGTCATGCAGCATGAAGACGCTCTCGGCCGCCAGCGAGAAGGCGGCGGCCGGTTCCACCACCGCCGCGGCGAAGACCCCGGCGGCCACCGCGTCGAAGGCGTTGCCTCCCGCCAGCAACATTCGCATACCCGCCATCGAGGTGAGGGGGTGGCCGCTGGAGATGACGCCCCGCGTTCCCGACACCACCGGACGGCCGGTGGTGGCCGGTCCCTGCGGGCCGGAGGGCGGGTTCCGGGAGGCGTTCATGCCCGCCACGGGGCTGTTTCGGTGGGACTGGACGTCCGGGCTGGGGAGGCAGGCGCCATGAGTTCGGTTCCGTTCGGGAGTCGGCCCGTCGGTCTCGGAGAATACCGGCGCCGCACCCGGGATAACGGCGGGTCCGATTTGCAGGCCTTCGGACAGGAGTGACCCTGTGCACCGGGCGGGGCTGAAGCCATCAGAGAAATGGCGGGCGGAGATGGCCGGATGACCGGGGCTAGGATGGGTCGCGACCATGGACCCCAAGCTTGCGAACTTCATCAGGGCAGTGGAGACCTTCGACGCGGTTTGCCGGCAGGCGCCGGCCGATGCATGGGACAATGACTCGCCATGTGAAGGATGGACGGCCCGGGATGTGATGGCGCACCAGTGCGCCGTGTTGGACGCCCTGGCTTCGATTGCCCGAACCGGTGAGTGGGCCAGGCCCGCCAAGCCCGAGCCTCCTGCTGATCCCCTGGCTCGATGGCAACGGACCAGAGACGAGGTCCTCGACGCCCTCCAGAAGCCCGGGGTGCTGGAGCGAGAGGACAGGTACTGGTTCGGCAGGATGGACATGGCTTCCTTCGTGTCCTACGTCCAGTGGGATCCTCTGACCCATGCCTGGGACATCGGAGTTGCCACCGGCGTCGATCCCCACCTTCCTCCCGACCTCTGCCAGATCAGCTATGACCTTGTCGGCGCAATGGCCGAGGTGTTCCGGAAGACCGGCAGGATCGGCCCGCCGGTCACCGTTCCCGAAGAGGCCTCCATTGTCGATCGCTACCTGGGACTGGTGGGGAGAACCCCCTGAGCTAGGCGACCAGCGCCTGCGCCACCAGCCCACCGCCGACGGCCACGGCGAAGATGTAGGCGCCGAAGGTGGCCAGGATGCCCTTTCCGGCAAGCCTGCTCAGTATCACAAATTCGGGAACGTTGAACCCGGCCCCGGCGATGGTCAGGGCCACTATGGCGCCGATCCCTATTCCCGCTGAGCCGAGAGCGTCGGCGATGGGGATGAATACCTCGGTGTTGACGTAGAAGAGGATGCCCACCGCGGCCGCTGCCGGGATGGCGGCGTCACCGGCCAGCACAGGTGCCCGAGCGGCCGTCTCGGCGGGGACCAGGGCGGTGATCGCCAGGCCGATTCCCACCCCCACCACCAGCAGCGGCAGCATGGTGCGGAGAAGGGCCCGGGAGGACCGCCAGGCTGGGCGCCACTCATGCCGGATTCCTGCCCAGGGGGACGAGGCGGGCTGTCGGGTGGCCGCGGTGGCGGCGGGAAGCGGCTTCATGAAACGCTCCAGGTCGACCCTCTCCGCGGCCAGCGCCAGCCCCAGGGCGGCGGCGAAAGCCACTACCAGGTAGATCAGGGCTGCCTGCCAGCCGATGATGATCAGGAGAGCGCCGAAGAGAATCGGGTCCAGCACCGGTGCGGCCACGATGAAGGCCACGTATCCGGCTGCCGTCACCCCTGCTTGGCGGAAGGCGACCAGGACAGGGATCGCCGAGTATGTGCAGAACGGGGTGATGAACCCGATGGCGATTCCCCGGAGCGCCGCCGCCAGGGGGGTGGCGCCCATGAGGCCCTTGAGGCGGTCGTCGCCCAGGCGTCTGCGCACCAGATTCAACCCCAGCGACACCCCGAGGAACAGAACCAGCAGTTCGACCAAGAGCGTGATGGCGTCGGAGATCATCTCAGGGTCCGGTGTACCGGGCGCGGCCTGCGAAGACTACACCCCAAGGGTGGGGGCGGCCGGGAAGCTTGCCGGTTCGATGAGTGTGGGGTCATTGTTGGCCACCTTGTTCACCCGGCGGGACACCGGGTGGGTGGTCCATCCGTTCGTGTCCGGGTCTTCGAGAAGACCTTGAGCCATGGTCGGATCGTTCAGGTCGGGATCCAGCCACGGCGCCCACCGGTCCGGCGCCAGCGCAACCGGCATCCGGTGGTGGACGGGGGTGACTGGTCCCCGGGAAGGCCCCGTGATGATGGTGCAAGACACGAGCCACTCCCCGGTCTCCGGATGGCGTCTCACAGACCAGAGGCCGGCGAGGACGAGGGGACATCCGTCGCGGCGATGGAACCAATACGGGATGTGCCCTTTCGAACGGGGAGTCCATTCGTAGAACCCGTCGGCGGGGATCAAACAGCGCCGGCGGGCCAGAGCGTCCCGGAACACTGGTTTCTTGGGTAGCGTTTCCGACCGGGCATTGATGTGAAAGGTCTTGAGATCGGGTGCCCAGTGGGGGATGAGTCCCCAGCGCATGGTGTCGAGGCGGATGGTCCCCTTGCGGTGGCGAACCGCATAGATGGGATCGGTGGGCGCCACGTTCCAACTGGGGGAGAGCGGTTCGTGAACCAACTCGGCATCGAGGAACTGCCCGTAGGAGTCGGGATCGCCCGCCTGGCCGAACCTACCGCACATCCGAAGTAGTGTAAAGAGGCGACCGAGAGAGGAGTTCCCCGCAATGGCGACCCTGGAAGAATTCTGCACTATTACCGCCGCCCTTTCGCCCCGGATGCTGGGTAAGACTCCGGCCGGAGTCCGGATCGACTTCGGATTCGAGGGAACCGCGGTCAGCCCTCACTGGGAGGGCTCCCGTCCGGTATCGGGAGTCGACTACGCCACCATCCGCTCCGACGGCAACCTCGACCTCGAGATCAGGGGGGTGATCGGCGAAGGCCGCAACACCGTTGCCTACCGGGCCACCGGGGTGAGCATCATGAAGTCCAGGACCGAGGCGATGCCCCAGGAGTTGCTCACCTTTCAGACCTCCGACGAGGAACTCTCGTGGTTAAACACCGCCATCGGAGTAGCCGTCGGCGAGGGGAAGGGTCTAGATCTGACTCTGGCGGTGTACGTAGTCAAGAACTAGTTCCCGCCCCGGCGGGCGTTGGGTGGTCGAGGGTATTCGCGAAAACCGTCGCTAACCCGCGAAAAACCAGTTCTGAGGGCCCTCCCCCGCCGCCGCCTTTCCGTTGGTTTTCGCGAGTTCACGCGACCGGGTAGTGCCGGTTGGTGATTTCGCTGTTTGGTTGTTGTGGCCCGGTGGGGGTTGAGCTCTGATCTCCCGTCCGGGGTCGCCAGGGATGTTTGGTGGCTTCTGGCAGTTTGTTTCGTGGAGGCGTGACGGTTCAAGCTTTTTGGGCTGGTTTTTTTGCCAGTGTTTCGGGAGGGGGGTTTCTGCTATGGGTTTGGTGGTGGTCGGCCGGGTTGTCGTGACCGCCGCTTGGGGGGCGTTGATGGTCGGTGTCTGGGGTGGGGTGGCGCCATGACGTGTTTGCCTGAGGGTGTTTGGCGTATTTGCCAGCCTTCGGTGTGGATCTGTTGGTGGCAACGACTGCACAACAGCACCATGTTCTCGATGTCGGTGGGTCCGTCGGCCTGCCATGGGACGATGTGGTGCGCCTGGCACCAGTCGGGGTCGGCGCCACAGCCGACACATCCGCGGTCGCGGGCTATCAACGCCATGCGTTGTGTCCAGGTGGCCAAGCGTCGGGATCTTCCCACCCACAGGGGCTGTCCCCGCCCGTCGAAGATCGCAGGTACCAGTTTCCCGTCACAGGCCAGATCGGAGAACACCTCTACCGGGACGGGGGTCCCGTTTGCCAGCGTGGCGTCGCGAATCTCCCGTGTCTCTTTGTCGTAGTGGGCGATGAGGAACAGGGTGGTCCGCCCACGAGACGACTTCCCCTTCTTCTTGTTTCCGGGGGGTTGGCAGATCAACTCCGCCAAAGCGTCGGCCATGCGCTGGGGAGTGGTCCGACGATGGTTGCGGTCCTCTTTTCTCCACAACTCGTCCGCCTTGGCGGACAGGATGCTTCTGACACGAGCACCGGTCACGGGATCGAACCTGGCCCACACCACCGTCATCCCGTCATCGAGATCGGTCTTGATGTGAGCGCGACGGTCCTGTTTCTGCTGCTCCAGCCGCGACACCCCATCGTCGCCCGAACGCTCATGCTCGTGTCTTTTGGCGGTGCGCGCGAACACGTCGACCGGTTCCTTCCTGGCCCGGTCGACCAGTTCCTGTTCGTCCATCTCTGATCGTTCGGAGGTCTTGGCGATGACCCGGGCGTGACCGTAGGTGATCTCACCATCCTCGAACGCCCTCCGCGTGCCGGGAAGGTCCCTCAACCTGTTCGCCACCTCCACCTCGGTGCGGGAACCCCGGGTGGAGTTACCTGACTGTTCCCTCAAGACCTTCTCCGCCGTTTTCTCTCCCACACGACCGCACAACTCCGCCACCGCCCGGGCACGCCACGCCACCGCCTGAGCCTCGGCGCGGCTAACCGAACGCATCTGCTCCACCAGATCCGAAACCGATGCATTCTCCACCGGCACCGACGGCGCCACGAACCGCGCACGGTTACCCGGGCTCACCCGACCAACCCGAGACGAGACCTCCCTCTTATCAACTCCCATACCGACAACATGCCACAGGGGTGTGACAAATCTGGCGCCGAACCGATCCAAAGAGACCCTGTTTACACCCCATGTATCTCCTCGGCCGCGCAAGGCCCATCGGTGCATCGTCCTGGATCAGCCGGAACGGTGGTCCGGCGGTGCCGGTCTAGGCTGAACGGAAGTCGGCTCCGCGCTTTTCCTTGAAAGCCGCCACCCCCTCATGGAAGAGCGGCGACTTCCCCAACCTGCCCTGACTGGCGCCTTCGGCGGCCAGTCCGTGAGCGAGCGCCGAGGCCGCCGTCTCGTACAGCAGCCGTCGGTTGGCGGCGTACGCGGGAGTGGGGCCGTTGCTGAGTCGCTCCGCCCACTCCATGGCTTCTGACAGCGCCTCACCGTCGGCCGACACCTGGTTGCACAGCCCGATCCGAAGAGACTCCTCCGCTCCCACTTTCCTACCCGACATGGTGATCTCCATGGCGCGGCCCAGCCCCACCATCTGGGGAAGGAACCAGGCGGTGCCCGAGTCGGGAGTGAGTCCCAGGTGAATAAAGGCGCTCATGAAATACGACCCGGGATCCATCACCCGCAGATCACAGGCAAGGGCGATTCCCATGCCGGCTCCGGCGGCAGGTCCGTTCACAGCTGCGACAGTCGGTATCGGCACCTGGTGGATGGCCTGGATGAGCGGATGGAAGTCCCGGTGAAGGATGAACTCCAGGTCTCCCACTTCCTCCAGGGCTCCGGTCAGTTCCATGAGGTCGGCGCCCGCGCAGAAAGCCCTTCCCTCTCCGGTGATCACCAGTGCACGGGCCTCGTTACCGGCTCGAAGGATCACCTCGATGAGCTGACTGTTCATCGTCAAGGTGACAGCGTTGTAACGGGCCGGGCGGCGGAGAGTCACCACCGCCACCTCCCCAACCAACTCGTATCCGCACTCCATGAAAGGATCCCT
>CAYWGY010000004.1:0-17029 GCA_964458055.1 uncultured Acidimicrobiaceae bacterium
AGCCGAATTCCCGGGTCGACCACAAGATGAGGTCCTCGCTGAGACGGGAGAGCGACACCATGGCGCGAGCGCAGCACCACACGTATTCGGCCGCCCGGTCCCGGGAGCCGACCGCGTCAAGAGAGTTTGCGAAGGTCTCCGTCATGCCAAGCCGAGCCGCTGACTCCTCCGGCGACAGGGGGAGCGATGATCCGGCCGAGGCCCCGGCTCCAAGCGGTGAACAGTCCAAGCGCGCTGCCAGATCCTGGAATCGCTGCCGGTCGCGGGCCGCCATGTGGGCATATGCCAGGAGATGATGGGCAAAGAGAGTCGGCTGGGCCTGCTGGAGATGGGTGTATGAAGGCGCCACCGCATCCGGACCCATGCTGGACGCCGCCTCCACCAAAACCAGTCCCAACCTCGCCAGCGCCGCGGCCTGACTGGCAGCCCCCCGCCTCATGTAAAGGATCAGGTCGAGCGCGACCTGATCGTTGCGGGACCTACCGGTGTGGAGCTTGCCCCCCACCGGCCCCACCAACTCGATCAGGCGCCGTTCCACCGCCGAGTGAACGTCCTCGTCGGAGTCCAGGAAAACGAAAGATCCCGAACGGGCCTCCTCGGCAATTCTCTCCAAGCCCCCGGTTATGGAGTCAACCTCCTCCTCGGTGAGAATGCCCACATGCCCCAGCATTCCCACGTGAGCCACCGATCCCGCTACGTCATCGGATAGCAGGCGCCTGTCGGCAGGCGAGACAGTGAAGTCCCATAACTCGGAGGCGGGACCGCTCTCCAGCCTCCCTTCCCACAGCGTCATGTTCTAGCCCGATCCCGGGGGTCGCAGCCTGAGCGAGTTGACCCGTATGAACCCTCCGGCGTCCGCTTGATCGTAGACCTTGTCCTCCTCAAAGGTGGCCCGCTCCGGGTCATAAAGGCTGTTCAGAGCGCGGCGACCCACCACCGTGGCCGACCCTTTGTACAGGGAGAGTCGAGCCTCGCCGGTCACCGTCTCGGCCATCTCGTCGAAGAGCGTCTGCAGAGCATGGCGTTCGGGCGCGAACCAGAATCCGTTGTAGACCATCTCGGCATAGCGGGGGGAGAGTTCATCCCGAAGGTGAGCAACCTGCCGGTCCAGGGTGATCGACTCCACCGCTCTCAGGGCATGGAAGAGAAGCGTCCCGCCCGGCGTCTCGTAGACACCGCGGCTCTTGATTCCCACGAACCGGTTCTCCACTATGTCGACCCGTCCCACTCCATGGCGACCTCCCAGGCGGTTCAGTTCCTCCAAGAGAGCCACCGGCTCAAGTTCCTCCCCGTTCACCGCCACCGGGTTTCCCTTCTCGATGGAGATGGTCACCTCCTCGGGTTCGTCGGGGGCCAGGCGGGGGTCGACGGTCAGGGCGAACATGTCCTCCGGTGGGCCAGCCCAGGGGTCTTCCAGGATCCCGCCCTCATAGGAGATGTGAAGCAGGTTGGCGTCGGTGGAATAGGGCTTCTCGGGCGAAACCGGGACCGGAATGCCCCTCTCCCGGGCGTAGTCCACCAGGTCGGCCCGGCCCCCCATGCTCCATTCCCGCCAGGGCGCTATCACCCGGATGTCCGGTTTCAAGGCGTATGCCGACAACTCGAAACGCACCTGGTCGTTTCCCTTTCCGGTGGCGCCGTGCGATATGACGTCCGCGCCGAACCGCTTGGCCACCTCAATCATGCCCTGGGTGATGATCGGCCGAGCCAGCGAAGTGCCCAACAGGTAGTAGCCCTCGTACAGGGCGGCCGCCCTGAAGGCGGGAAACACCGCCTCGGTGACGAACTCGTGGCGCAGGTCGGAGACCACGGCCTCGACCGCCCCGGTGTCCAGGGCCTTTTGGCGGGCCTCGGCAACCTCCTCACCCTGGCCCACATCGGCTGTGTAAGCGATGACCTCCGCACCGTGAACCTCCCGCAACCAGGCCAGGATCACGGAAGTATCGAGGCCCCCCGAGTAGGCGAGCACCACTCTGGTCATACCATTTCCCCTATTCGTTCCAGTCGTTTCTTGACTTCTTGCCCACCCGTGGGCCGGCCGGCCACCACCAGGATGGTGTCGTCACCGGCCACGGTACCGAGCACACCCTGAACTTCACCGGTCTCCGTTGCCGCGTCCACCGCCGAGGCCACCACCGAGGCGGCTCCCGGAAACGTCCTCATCACCACCAAGTTGGCCGAGGCCGTTATCGACACGGCATAGGAGTTGATCGCCTTGCCCAGCCGCCGTTCCGGATCCAGGACCTCGTTTGCATGGATTTCGCGCCCGCTCAGTTGGTAGCGGCCAGAATGGTCTTTGACCACTCCCAGGTACCGCAGGTCACGGGAGACGGTGGACTGGCTCACCTTGAAACCCTCGGAAGCCAGCAATCTCGCCAGCTCGGCCTGCTCACCACCCTTCCCCTGGGCCAGCAGACTCAGCAGGGTCCGCCGCCGAGCACCCACCGACCCCACTTCAATCCTCCCGTCCGATCGATTCGGACAAGGCGTGGGCGAACCTGGCTATGGCCTCGTCCGTTTCCTCGGCGCTGATGGTGAGCGGCGGGGCGAAACGAACGGCGTTGGGACGGACGTTATTGACCACCAACCCCAGTTCCAGCGCCCGCGCGGTAACTCTGGCGGCCCACTCTCCCTCCAGCACCGCCGCCAAAAGCAATCCCCTGCCTCTCACTCCCTCGACGCCCGGCAGGCAACCCAAACCGCTTACGAACTGAGCAGAGCGTGCCCTGCAGTTGGCCAGCAGGTCCCGTTGCTCGATCTCCTCAAGGACGGCCAGGGCGGCCGCGCACAGAACCGGTCCCCCTCCGAAAGTGGTCCCGTGGTCGCCGGGCCGGAAGGCGGTGGCCACCTCCTCCCGGGCCAGGCAAGCCCCCATGGCCAGGCCGTTGGCCATGGCTTTGGCCACGGTGGCAATGTCGGGCTCGAACCCCAGACCCTGCCAGGAGAACATGTGCCCCGTGCGTCCCATGCCCGCCTGAACGTCATCGACGATCAGCAGGACTCCCCTCTGATCGCACATCTCCCGCACCTGGTGCAGATAGCCCGCCGACAGGGGAACCACGCCCCCCTCCCCCTGGGTGGTCTCCACCATCACCGCCGCGGTGCTGTCTCCGACCGCTTTGCCCAGGGCGTCCAGGTCCTCCGGTGGCACTTGGTGAAACCCGGGAGGCAGTGGTTGGAAGGTCTGTTGTTTGGCCGGCTGTCCGGTGGCGGCAAGGGAAGCAAGTGTCCGACCGTGAAAGGAGTCGAGCAGGGACACCACCTCGTAGCGATGCGCCCCGTGTTTCTGCTGGGCGTACCGGCGGGCAAGCTTGATGGCTGTCTCGTTTGCCGTGGCCCCGCAGTTGGCGAAGAACACTCGATCGAGGCCGGCGACACCGGTCAAACGGGCCGCCAGGTCGACCATGGGACGGGTGTAGTAGAGGTTCGAGACATGGACCAGGGTCGAGAGTTGCGCGCCGGCCGCCGCGGCCACCCTCGGGTTGGCGTGTCCCACCGCCACCACTGCCAGGCCGGTAAGACAATCCAGGTAGGACTTACCCTCGCTGTCGTAGAGCCATACGCCCTCGCCACGGGAGAACATTATCGGCGTGCGCCCGTATGCCGGCACCAGGGTGCGGTCGGCTGCCTCGATCCAAGTCACTTCTGCTCTCCTTCCTGATGGATGACCATGGTTCCTATTCCCTCGGGAGTGAACATCTCCAGCAACAGGGCGTGCTGGATGCGCCCATCCAGGATGTGCGCCTGGGCAACACCCCCCTTCATGGCATCGACCACCGCCCGCAGCTTGGGGAGCATTCCCCCCCTCACCCGGTGGACCATGAATGCCAACTCGGGCAGCGTCATCTTCGAAATCAGTGTGCCCGAGTCGTCAGGGTTGCGGTACACCCCCTCCACGTCGGTGAGAAACACGAGTTTCTGCGCTTCCAGCGCGGCCCCCAGGGCGCCGGCCACGGTGTCCGCGTTCAGATTGTAGACCTCGCCGTCCACCCCCAGTCCCAGGGGAGCGACCACCGGCGTCCTGCCGTCGTCCAGGAGGAGGTTCACAAGGTCCGGCTTCACCTCGACGAGTTTTCCCACTCGTCCCAGCCGCCCGTCCAGTTGCCGGCAGAGGAACATCCCCGCGTCCACCCCGTTGAGCCCCACCGCCTTGGCCCCCGTTGCGGCCAGAAGACGTGTGATCTCCCCGTTCACCTCCCCACCCAGCACCCTGCGCACCAATTCCATGGTCCGGTGGTTCGTTACCCGCAGGCCTTCGACCCATGTGGGAGCGATTCCCTCCCTCTTCATCGCGGCGGTGATCTGCGGTCCGCCTCCGTGTACCACCACCACCTTAATCCCTACCTGGGAGAGCAGCGTCACATCCCGGGCGAAGGACTCGGCAAAGGCGGGATCATCCATCGCCGATCCCCCGTACTTGACAACCACGACTGTTCCGGCGAAGCGGCGGATGTAGGGTAGCGCCTCCATCAAGATGGCCGCCTTCCCCATCGAGGTGGCGATTCGAGGCTTCAGCCGGGTTGGAGGACTATGGCCCGTGGTCATGATGGCTCTCCGTTGTAGACAACGTATCCGGGAGTGAGATCGCAGGTGATTATCTCGGCGCGCCCGGGACCGTCCCCCACCGTGACGGACACCTGAAAGTCTCCCGACAGCAGAGCTTCCACTCCCTCAAGGTCCACCCCCGTGTACATTCCCCCGGACGCCACCGGCACGTCCTGGTAGGTTATCCCGATCCGGGAGGCGTCCACCGGCTCGCCGCAGGCCCCCAGGGCAGCCACCAGCCTTCCCCAGTTGGGATCGCCCCCGTAGAAGGAGCAGCGAACCAGATCGGAATCAGCCATGGCCATTCCCATGCGCCGCGCCGAACCGTCGTCCGCTGCTCCGCTGACCCGGATGGTCACAACCCTGGTTGACTCCTCGGCATCCACGATGATGTCGCGGGCCAACTTGGCGCACACCGAACGGATCTCCCGGGTCAGGTCCTCCCGCGAGGGCTCCACTCCCGAAGCGCCGGAAGCCATCAGGATCACCGTGTCGTTGGTGGACTCACACCCGTCAATGTTGATGCTGTTGAAAGTCTCGTTCACCGCCGGAACAAGGGCCTCCCGAAGCAGTTCCGGCGAGGCCACGGCGTCGGTGGTGACCACCGCCAGCATGGTCGCCATCTTGGGGCGGATCATCCCCGCACCCTTGGCCATCCCTCCCACGCGAAACCCATGAGGCGCCCGCGCCGTCGCTACCTTCCTGAAGGTGTCGGTGGTCAGGATCCCGTCCGCGGCTGCCGCCCCGGCCTCCGGGGTGGATTCCGCCCTCCCAGCCAGCAATGCAACGGCGGGGACTATCTTGTCCATCGGCAGATGCGGCCCGATGGGTCCGGTGGAGCAAACCATGACTTCCACAGCGTGACAGCAAAGAGCATCAGCCACGGCAGACGCCATGCCCCTGGCGGCCTCGGCCCCCTTCTCCCCGGTGGCGGCGTTGGCGCAGCCCGAGTTGAGGATCACAGCCCGGATACGCCCTCCAGACTCCTCCATGCTCCGCCGGGAGAGGTGCACCGGCGGAGCGGCTGCGGCATTCTGGGTGAACACCGCCGCCGCAGGCACGGATTCGGAGGCCATGACCAGGGTCAGGTCGAGCGCGCCGGAGGCCTTTATCCCGACGGCAGCCGCCGAAGCCCGGAAGCCCTTCGGAAAGGTCACGCTCATGGCATCCACCCCGTTACATCCAACCCGGTTACCTCGTCCAGGCCATAGACGACATTGGCCGCCTGGATTGCCTGGCTGGCGGCGCCTTTCATCAGGTTGTCCAAGGCGCTCTGCGCTATCACCGTCCCGGTGTGTGAATCCAGGAAAGCGGTTACCAGCGCTCGACTCGAACCTGCCACCCATCGGGTTTGGGGCGGACGCTCCACCACCTCCACCAGAGGGCAGCCAGCATACATCTTATCCAGGGCGGCCAGCAGATCATGCCTCTCCAGGGAACCGGTGGCGGCAGGGACGGTCACCGTAGCCAGCATCCCCCGCTGGATCGGAATGAGGTGTGGGGTGAAGGTAACCGGCGCGGTCACTCCTGCCATCTCCAAACCCATCTCCATCTCGGGCCGATGGCGATGACCGGCCACGGCATAGGCACGAGCTCCCTCAGCCACTTCCCCGAACAGCAGGTCTTGGCGGAGAGACCTTCCCGCTCCCGAGACCCCCGAAAGGCAGTTGGCGGTAACCGGCCCTGTGACGAGGCCGGCCGCCAGAAGGGGCACCACGGCCAGTAGCACTGCGGTGGGGTAGCAACCCGGTAGGGCTACCCGCCGTTCCCCCTCCAACTCGAACATTTCCGGAAGACCGTATTTCCACTCCCCCAGCCGATCAGCGGCCGGATGGGGAGCACCGTAGGCGGACTCGTACCGGGCGGGGGTGTCGAAACGATAGTCAGACCCCAGATCAAACACGGTGGCGCCCCTCTCGGCCAGTTGGTGTCCCACTTCGTAAGAAGCCCCGTGCGGCAGAGCCAGGAACACGGTGTCCACCTGCGGGATATCCTCCAGTTTGCTGGCCGCCAGCAGACGATCTCCCCTGGCAAGATGTGGATGTACCTCCCCCAACCGGGCACCCGCCCGCGAGTGAGCGCCGAGCCACACAACGTCAAGAACCGGGTGTGCGTCCAGCAGGCGCACCAACTCTCCCCCGGCATAACCCGAGGCGCCGATCACCGCCGCCGTCAGCTTCATGCTCCGTCACCGTCTCGCATCGAGACAACTATAGACGCATATGCGCATATCGGCAAAAGGGTTTTCGCCCCTCGTCACAGCACCAACCGCAGTCTCTCCACAGTAGAGCGATCGAAGTACCGAAAGCTCTGTGGCGGGTGAAAGCCGGCAACGGCGCCGCGCAAGTCTCGGAGGGGCTTCGGGTCCGAAAGCGGCGATGGTTCCTTTATCAGGATCGCCACAGCTCGTTTAGCCCCGGCGAAATACCTTTCATACTCGGACTTCGTGATTCCTGACTGCCGGCCATGCCGATCCCAAATGACAGAGGTTGAGTCCACTTCTAATCCCGCCACCCTACAGGTCCCCACTAATTCTCGGCGGGGGGACGAGGCATAGAGCAACACAAGATGTCCTTCCTGAACCGCCGGAGGAACCCGGCGAAGCTCAACCGTTTTGGTGCCACCAAGGATCGACTCCGCGAATCTCGGCTTCATGGACAAGAAAAGGACCACGTCTTCAACATGCATAGTCCGAAGCCTCCCGGTAATCGTCAACAAGGACCGCATATGCGCATAGTGGCGAAACTGCCGTCCCCGTTGGACCTCTCCCCCTTATGTTTCTCAAGGGGCGTGGCGTTTATGTGTATGATAACGCACATGCGTATCCACATAAGCTTGGACGACGACTTGGTGGCCGACTTGGATCGCAGGGCCGGGTCGCGCCGTCGTAGCGCCTTCATAGCTGCCTTGATCCGACGTGGCTTGGATGACGAACGGCGGTGGGACGACATCGAAGCTTCTTTGGGTTCCATTCCCGACACCGGTCACGAGTGGGACGACGACCCTGCTGCTTGGGTGCGAGAACAACGGCAGGGCGACCCGCGCCGGTCGGGTTGACATGGCCCGACTGCTGCTCGATTCCACCGTGTTGATCGATGCGCTCCGGGGGCGGAATGCCGCGGATCGCCTCAGGGGCCTTAGGCGGCTGGACGTGGAGCCCTGGGTTTCCGCCGTCTCCGTCGAGGAAGTCTGGCGAGGCCTTCGACCCGAGGAGGAATACCCTGCCCGGCGGCTTGTTCGAGCATTACGGTTGGCTCCCTTAGGCGCCGCCGAGGGAGAACGGGCCGGCCGTTGGCGCCGAGAGTTCGCCCGACGAGGAGTCACCCTGCACCAGGCCGACTGTCTGATAGCCTCGTCGGCCGTGAGAGTGGGGGCCACCCTGGCAACGGCCAATGTGTCCGACTTCCCCATGCCGGAACTGGAACTCCAATACTGGCCCAGCGGCGTCTGATCATCCTCCCCGGACGCCGCTTCTTCCCGGCCCGCCCTCCTTCTAGGCGTCTCCCCCAGTCGTCTCCTGCTCCAGCGGGTACAGCCCGCGCCCTGGCATCGCCGGGGGGAGCGGATCGTAGATCCAGGACTCCACCAGGCTGCGGGCCTCGGTTCCACCTGTCCTCTCCACCAGCGACAGGAAATCGGCCGTGGAGGCGTTCCCGTAGCGGTGGGTGTCGTGCCAGTTCCTCAGCAATCCGAAGAAATCGTCGTCACCCAAGTCGTCGCGGAGCGCAGCCAGGGCCAGGGCGCCCTTGCCATAGACCGAGTAGTTGAAGAGATCATCCGGGTGAGGTCGTCCGGGTGGGGGATGACGGCGGGCGGCGGCGCGGGCCGCTTCCCGGGCGGAAACGCCCTCACCGGCGAACATGGCACCAGAGAAATACCCGTAGTTCTGCGCCACTATCCGGTCGTAGGCGGCAACCCCGCGGGTTTCCTCCTCCCATAGCCACTCTGCCAGCGTGGCGGGACCCTCATTGAGCCAGATATCGCCCCAATCGGCCACCGATACCGAGTTGCCGAACCACTGGTGGGCGATCTCGTGAACGATGATCGACTCCGCGGTAGCGGAGATGTCATAAGTGGGCAAGGTCTGGTGCTCGAGGGCCAGTCCCACCCCGGCGTTGACCACCAACCCGCCCAGGGTCTCGAATGGGTAGGGCCCGAAGAGTTCCTCCATGAAGCTCACGTGCCGACTCTGGCGAGAAAAGGCTTCAAGCAGGGAGGTATCCAGGCCTTCGGGGTACCAAGTGATGATCTCCAAGCCATGAGAATCGGGTTCGGCTCGCGATTCATAGGGGCCGATTGCCAGGGGAATGAGGTATGGCGCCACCGGAAACTCCAACGACCAACTGAAGAAGGAGGACTCGCCGTCGTCTCTCCGCTCGACCAATCGCCCTCCCGAGACCGCCGTCAACCCGGCAGGCACGGTGATTTCCACGTTTACCAGGGCTTTGTCGAGTGGATGGTCGTTGAAAGGCGCCCATGCTGCCGAGCCATCCGGCTCGTTGAGCACGAAAAAGGTCTCACCGTCGACCGACCAGTGGCCGCCGACCATATACCCGCTGATGGCCATGGCGGGCCGGGACGCGAACATGCCCTGGTAGGCAACTACCAC
The DNA here is from genome assembly GCA_964458055.1 of uncultured Acidimicrobiaceae bacterium. Taxonomy (GTDB): domain Bacteria; phylum Actinomycetota; class Acidimicrobiia; order Spongiisociales; family ZC4RG35; genus Bin76. The sequence continues at coordinate 9,155 of CAYWGY010000004.1, forward strand.
TGTCATCTGCTCCCCGGCGCCCAAGTCCTGGATGGGATCGATCACCAGTTCTTCCATCACCTGCTGGAAGTCGGCAGCGGTGTCGTTGACCCTGACCCCGAGGGTCTCCAGGCCGAAGAAGTCCAGGCTGAACACATCCAGGTCGGCAACGGCAACGGCATCGATGGTGGCCATGCCGGACACCTCCTTGGTGGAGGGGTCGAACTCCATCTGGATCAGATAGCTCTGCACGTCATAGCCGGCAGACCCCAGCGTGGGGTAATAGGAGTCCCCCAGTCCCTCTCCTCCCCACGCCAGCAGACGGTCCCACATATCCGGGACAGCGGTGGCGGTGGTGCTGGGCGCAGCAGTGGTAGGCGGGGGAGGAAGCGACGTGGTGGTGCTGTCCGCCGCTGTCGTTGTGGCAGGGGCGGAAGTGGTAGAGACGGGCACAGTGACAACTGCGGTCGTGCCGGTGGCTTCGGAGGTTGAGGGTCCAGCCCCTCCCCCACAGGCAGCGAGCCCGGCCACCAAGCCCACCACCATAGTGACGCCGACAGCTCTTCTCATCCCGGTACCCCAGGTCCGGGGTCATCCCATCCCTTGGCAATTGCCCATTTTCGAGCTGTCTGCAGCGCCTGCTCCTGCGAGTAGGGTCCCTCCTCGATGCGCCGCTCCAGCAGGATCTTCATGATCTCCCCCACCGGAGGACCGGGAGGTATGCCCAGGTAAGCCATGATCTGGTGTCCGTTGACGGGCGCTCGCAGACGGTCAAGGTCCTCCTGCTCCCTCAGTTCGGTGATGCGCTCTTCCAGGCTGTCTATGCGATTGCGGATGGCATTGGCCCGCCGCCGGTTGGCTGTGGTCACATCACAACGCACCAGTTCGTTGAGGTCCTCCAGCAACGGGCCTGCATCCCTGACGTACCGTCGCACCGCCGAGTCGGTCCACCCCATCTTGAGAGTGTGGGGCCGAAGGTGCAACTCCACCAGGCGGGAGACATCTTCCACAACAGCCCGCGGATATCGAAGTTCGGCCAGCCGATGGCCAGCCATACGGGCGCCCACCACCTCGTGGTGATGAAAGCTCACCCCTTTGGGACCGTAGCGACGAGTCGCGGGCTTACCGACGTCATGCAGGAGGCATGCCAATCGCAGCACCAGCCGAGGTGAAGCCTTCTCCACCACCGCAAGACTGTGGGCAAGGACATCCTTGTGGTGATGCCGGGGATCCTGTTGCATCGCCAGTGCCGGGAGTTCGGGCAGAAAATGCTCCGCCAATCCGGTGTTCACCAGGCCGAAGAGGGCGGCCCCGGGTCGGGGGGCTGTAATCAGTTTGCTGAGCTCGTCTCTGACCCGCTCGGCGGAGACTATCCCCAGACGAGGGGCCATCCTGGCCACTGCCTCCAGTGCCGGTTCCGCGGGCCGGAACTCCAGCGTCGCCCAGAATCGAAAGAGCCTCAGCATGCGTAGCGGATCGTCCTCGAAAGTCCTGTCCGGCTCCGAAGGCGTTCTCAGGACCCCACGGGCAAGATCGACCAGACCCTCGAAGGGATCGACCATCTCGGCCTCGGGCACTTTGATGGCAAGGGCGTTGACCGTGAAATCACGACGCCCCAGGTCTTCTTGGATGGTGTCGGAATAGGTGACCTCCGGGTGGCGGCTCTCTCTCCGATACACATCTCGCCGGAAGGTGGTTATCTCAAAGGGGACTCCCTTTTTCGTCCCGGCAACAGTCCCGAATGCCTCCCCGGTCGTGTACATGTTGTCGGCCCAACCTTCGAGAATCATCTTTATCGCCGGAGGTCGGGCATCGGTTGCGAAGTCGAATTCCCCCCCGGACGCGTTGCCGGCGCGGTCCATGAATGCATCCCGGACAGTGCCCCCAACCAGATAGAGCAGGTAGCCCTCCTCGGCGAAACGCCTACCCAACTGACCGGGAATCCGGCGGCTGTCCAGCAGCCAGGAGAGCCTTTTCGGAATCACCTTGTCAATTTTGGTCGGCGCCGTCGGCTTTCCTATCGGAGTTTGTCGCTCCCCCGGCTGCACGCTCGTGGATGCCAATCAGCATCTCTATGGCCCGGTGTGCACGGGGCGGGGAATCGAAGGAAGGCGGGAGGTCTTCGACAGGTTGGTCGGCCAGCCCCAACAACATCGTCCGTGTGGATGCGGCGATGGCATCGAGGTTGTACCCCCCTTCCAAGAAGACCATGACTCTGTTGATCGGGACGAGCCCGGCTAGTTGGCGGGCCATGAAGTAATAGTCGCCTTCTGCCAGCCGGAGACCCGCCAAGGGATCCATGTGGTGGGCATCGAACCCGCAACTCGCAAGGATCCAGTCAGGAGCGAACCTCCGCAACCGGGGGACCAGCAACTCCCGGAAAAGCCTCCGGTACACGTCCCCGCCGGCGCCGGCGGGCAGGGCGGCGTTGATGGTATACCCCCTTCCCCTCCCCTTCCCCACTTCGTCGAGTCCCCCCGTGCCCGGGTAGTAGGGCCACTGGTGAGCGCTGAAATAGAGGACGTGGGGATCATCCTGGAATTCAGCGTCCGTCCCGTTGCCGTGATGAACGTCCCAATCCACAATCGCCACTCTTGCTCCCCGGGCCTGCAGGTATCGAGCCGTTATCGCCACGTTGTTGAACAGGCAGAATCCCATCGCCCGGTCCGCCAGGGCATGGTGGCCGGGAGGCCTGACCGCCAACAGCGCCACCGCGTCGGTTTCCCGCTCCAGGATTCGGGCCGCCCTGGGACCTGCGCCGGCGGCTCGGCAGGCGGCCTCCCAAGACTCCTTCACTGCTCCGGTGTCGGGATCGAACCTGCCTCCCCCGGCGGCAATGAAATCGCGAACGTGGGAGATGTAGGAGGGTTTGTGGGCCAGCGCCAGCATGTCACGATCAGCCACGGGAGGTTCCACGGGCTCGGCTTGGAGACCCGAGGCATCCAACCCGTGCTGCACAGCCTCCAACCGGGCCGGGCGTTCGGGGTGATGACGTCCGGCATTGTGACGGTAGAAGGCGGGGTGGGTCACATAGAGAACTCGCATCCGTGCTCTAGATAGTCTGGCGTGACGGACGCCTTCATTGAAACGTTGCCAGAATACTTGTCAGAATGGAGACCGATGCCTCCCCCTTTACCTGACCGCTACCGCCTTGAGGTCCGCCTGGGCAGAAACGAAGGGTTTGAAGAGTGGCTTGCCACGGACGCTATTCTCGACCGGCCCGTCCAACTTCGGATCCTGGGCCCCGAAACCCCTCCCGACGTGCGGGAGGACTACCTCGAAGCGGTGCGGCGTTCCACAGCCGTGTCCCATCCCCACGTGCTGTCGGTCTTCGATGCCGCCGCCGTCCACGGAGGGGCATTCGCCGCATACGAATGGACGGGAGGTACCCCCCTCTCCCACCGGCTGGAAGCGGGGTCCAGGGTAGATCCCGCCGAGTTCCAGGCAAATGCCACCGGCTTGGCCGCAGCCCTGGCGGCACTACACGAACACGGGGTGGTTCACGGTCGTATCAACGCCAACACGATCTACTATTCCCTGGACCAGCCTGCCAAGCTGGGAGGGGTGGGGCTACCTACCGCCGAGGCCAGTCCCACCGCAGATGTTGTCGGGCTGGTGGAGGCCCTGGAGCAGTGGACCATCGGCGGGGTCTCACGGGGCATGCCCCTCTCGGAGTTGGTTGACGGTATCAACCCGGCCATTGACCGGATCCTCATGCAGGGAGTCCAGGGAAAGCTCACCTCGGCGGATCTCGCCCTGTTGCTTGATTCGGCACCACCTTTCTCCCCAGGTTCCACCAAGTCGTCAGGAGGTTCCCGGGCAGCACTCTGGATGGCCACGATCCTGACCTTGACCGCTTTGGCGCTGGTGGGAGTAGGGACCCTTCTGTCTGCGGGATCCGAAACTGTTTCTCCAGTGACCGAGTCCACGGCCCCTCCCCTCACCGTTGTCGAAGAGGTCCCACCCACGATCGTGGCGTTAACGACAACCCGCGCCACCATTCCACCCGCTCCTACCGATGGTCCAGTGATAACCGTCCCTCCTCCCGAGTTGCTGGACGCTCCCATCGTCTCCACCTTCGATCCTTTCGGGGGAGGAGGAGAAATGGACCATCGACTGGAGCGGCTCACCGACGGTGACCGGGAGACAACATGGCGCACCGAACGGTATTACGACCCACTGTCGCTGATCAAGGCGGGCGTGGGACTGGTGATGACTCCCCCATCGACAGCCCACCAACTGGAACTCGTTGGCATTACACCCGGAACCACATACACGCTCTCTTGGGCACAAGCTCCGACCGCATCTCTCAGCGAGTGGAGCCAGGTCGCCTCCGGACACACCACCTCGGCTGCGTTCTCCATCTCCCTGCCCCGACGGCCGGGAGGATCGTGGATGATCTGGTTCAGCGAACTTCCCTACGTCGGCCCCCAGAATTACTCCACATCTATTGCCGAGGTGCGGTTCTGGCGTTAGCCATGTGACGAGTGTGTCCATAGCTCTATAAGTGATCGTATTGGTTTACGTTGGCCCCCAGTGTCAGCCGACGGAACTCTCTCCCGCAGTCCCTGCGTCACGCTAGCCTGTTCCCGAGTAGTGCCCTTTGACGATTTCCCTGCTCGATTCGCCGACGCTCTAGAGTCCGCCGCCACCCGGGTGAGAGCCATGACCGCCGACCGCGTCGCCGGTTTGATACGCAGGACCCTGGTGATCGTGCTGGTCCTGGTACTGGGCTCCACCAGCCTGGTCTACCTGGTCATTGCCGCCCATCGGGCTTTGTCCATCGGGGTGGGGCGACCCGGTTCTCTGGCCATTCTGGGAGGACTATTTTTGTTAACCGGATTGTTGATATGGAACCGGGGCTCAACCTACATGAAAGGCGGCGAATGAGCGACCCGCACAAAGTCCTGATAATCGGCGGAGGACCGGCCGGGTACACGGCCGCCCTTTATGCCGCCCGCGCCGAACTTGCTCCTGTCGTGCTGGAGGGAAGTTCCCCCGGTGGTCAACTGATGATCACGACGGACGTGGAGAACTACCCCGGTTTTCCCGCGGGGATCCTGGGCCCCGAAATAATGGAGAGATTCCGAGAACAGGCTGAACGGTTCGGCGCTGTGCTGATCACGGAGGACGCCACCGAAGTCGACTTCTCGTCCTCTCCCCTACGTGTCACGGCCGACGGCGCCACCCACCCCGCCCACACGGTGATCATCGCCACCGGCGCCAGCGCCAAGTGGCTGGGCGTCCCCGGGGAAGAACGCCTCACCGGCAAGGGCGTTTCAGCCTGTGCCACCTGTGATGGGTTCTTCTTCAAGAACAAGGACTTGCTGGTCGTGGGAGGAGGAGACTCTGCGATGGAGGAGGCCCTGTTCCTAACCAAGTTTGCATCCTCCGTGACCATCGTCCACCGCCGCGACGAATTTCGCGCTTCGGCCATCATGGCCCGGCGCGCTCTCGGAAGCTCCAAGATCTCGGTGGCTTGGAACACGGTGTTAGAGGAGATCCACGGCGACCAGAGCGTTGAAGGAGCCACTCTGGTGGACACCCTGACCGGCGAGGCCCGCTACCGTCCCGTCGATGGTGTGTTCGTCGCCATCGGGCACCGCCCCAACACCGATCTGTTCGAGGGTTGGATCGCACTGGATGAACGTGGCTACATAGATCTGGCAAGGCCGGGCAGCACGGCCACTACGGTGCCGGGAGTATTCGCAGCCGGAGACGTGGCTGACTCCGTCTACCGTCAAGCTGTCACCGCGGCCGGGACCGGCTGTCAGGCTGCCCTGGACGCAGACCACTATCTTCAGAACGCTCTCGGGCTGTGAGGAACTCCAATCGAGAAAGGACCATTTCATGGCTAACAACCTGCTAACGATTAACGACCAGAACTTTCAGGACATCATTTCAGGGGACCGTCCTGTGCTGGTGGACTTCTGGGCGGAGTGGTGCGGACCTTGTCGGCTGGTCGCTCCTCATCTCGAGGCGCTGGCAGCCGAGCATCCCGACAAGCTAACCGTGGCCAAATTGAACATCGACGACAATCCCCAGTCCCCGGCGAGCTATGGCGTGATGAGCATCCCGACCCTGATCCTGTTCAAGAACGGCCAGGAAGTGCAACGCATTGTGGGAGCGCGCCCGAAGGCTTGGCTTTACAAGAACATCCAAGAGCATCTCTAACGGCCACGACCCTCTCCCGCTTCCATGATCCCGGGGAATGCCGCCCTATCCTGACCTAGGGAAGGGAACTCTCGGCACGACACTGGAATTAGAAGATGCGCCTTTATCAATTGGGTAGTACCGGCGAGGGAGTACGGGATATCCAGGAACGCCTCTCGGCGCTCGGTCACAGTTGCGACCAGGACCCTCCGGGAGAATTCGGCGACTCCACCTTTGCCGCGGTGCGCGCCTTCCAGCGCAAGAGGGGCCTCCCGGCGGACGGGCTGGTGGGACAGGACTGCTGGAGAGCTTTGTACGAGGCCGGCTACCGGCTCGGTGATCGGTTGCTTTTCTTGCGTCGACCTATGTTTCGAGGCGACGATGTCGCGGAACTCCAGAGCCGCCTCGACGCTTTGGGCTTCGACGCCGGCAAGCCCGATGGCATATTCGGTCCCCAGACCGAGAGGGGTCTGCGGGATTTCCAACACAACCGGGGGCTTGCCATAGACGGCGTCTCGGGTCCCGAAGTCATAACCGAATTGCGCCTGGTAGCCAGAGGCGAGATGAGAACAGGCCGTGTGACCCTCCGGGAACGGGAGTGGCTACGCTCCCGGCCCCCCAATCTCGTGGGACTGCGGGTGTACTTCGATCCGGCATGCCGATCCCAAAGAGAAGCTGCGGCCAGTTGGGAGGCGGCCACGGCCGCTTCGATCGCTCTCCAGCAAGGAGGCGGCACTCCCATCGTGTCCCGAGGGATCGACAACACCATTCCCGAACGCGTTCGGGCCAGACGAGCGAACCGATTGGGAGCGGACCTCATCATGTCCTTCCAGTTGGCAGCCCCTTCACCCGGTTTGGTCAGCTACTTTGCCTCCCCACGTAGTCATAGCGTGGCGGGCAAACTGATCGCTTCTTCGCTCGCCCAAGCCATGTCTCTTGAAGTACGGGGTCAGGCCACCGCCATGCTCAAGGACACTCTTTCGCCGGCGGTAGTGCTGGCGGTTCCGGATCTGGGCGCCACGACCGGCGAGGCCGCCGTGTCCGGCCTGCAAAGCTTCTTTGCCAGGCGCGCCCGCTAGTTCGGGTTGTCACACCCCTGTAACTACAAGCATGTATTTATTCCATAGGGTGTCGCCTTTCTGTTCTTCAAGGCCCTTCTCTACGCGCCTGGAGCGTCTGCCCGCTTTGCCGATGTTTCACGTGGAACATCCTCCATCCCAAACGACTAGCCGGCCGCCACCCTCGACCTCCCCGATGTTTCACGTGGAACATCACGCGGCATGAGCGACTTTCCCGTCGTCAAGCGTGCCGCTGACTGGTTGGGACTTCATCTTGACTCCGGGCAGGAGGACCGCCTCCGCCTTCTCGCGGAATGGCTTGTCCAAGAAGCCATCCCGGCCGGTGGGCTGGGTCCTTCCGAAGGTCCCGTGGTTCATTCCCGGCATCTAGCCGACTCGCTGTTGTTCGCCTCGGCCTGGCCCCACCCCCATCCTCCCCGAACCGTTCTCGACATAGGCTCCGGCGTGGGGCTTCCCGGGATCCCCCTGGCTATCGCCTGGCCCTCTGCTCGGGTCACTCTGGTGGAAAGATCATCCCGCCGTTCCGATCTTGCCAGGCGGGCCATCCGGATCCTCGGCCTGGAGAACGTAGACACGGCAGCAGTCCAACTCCGGGAGTGGAACACGCCGGCAGAATTCCTGGCCAGACGCGCCATGGAGACTCCCGAAAGGCTGCTCCCCCATC
>CAYWGY010000004.1:17039-30525 GCA_964458055.1 uncultured Acidimicrobiaceae bacterium
TTCGCCGGCTATTGCTGCCGGGTGGCGTCGGCGTCGTAGGGGGCTCTCGGCGCACCCGCCCCCGCTCCCAGGGGTACAAGGTGGAAGAGATCCCCAGAAATGTTATCGATAAAGCCGTCTGGCTACTTATCATCACTGGGAAATGACCTTCTCCACCTGCATCGCCGTCACCAACCAGAAAGGCGGCGTAGGAAAGACAACCACCTCGATCAATCTGGGCGCGGCCCTGGCCGGCATGGACAAGTCGGTCCTGGTCCTCGATCTCGATCCCCAGGCAAACGCTACTTCCGGCCTGGGTATCAATCCTGCCGAGACCAGCGTCTCAACATACGACGTCCTCCTGAAAGAAGCGGACATCGAAGACGCCATTGAGCCGACGGCAGTCCGGAACCTCTACCTACTCCCTTCCACACGGCACCTGGCCGATGCCACCATCGAACTCGTTCCCCTACTGGCCCGGGAGCAGGTCTTGCGGAATCGCCTCAGACCGCTCGATGGCCTCTATTCCTACATCTTGATCGACTGCCCTCCCTCCCTGGGATTGCTGACAGTCAACGGATTGGCAGCGGCCCGTTACGCGTTGATCCCCATGCAATGCGAGCAATATGCCCTCGACGGTTTGATCGAGCTCCATCGAACCATCGAAATGGTGAGATCGGTCCTGAACCCGTCCCTTCAGCTATTGGGGGTGCTATTAACCATGATGGATTACAGAACGAGGCTCTCGCGGGAAGTGGCAACCCAGGTAAAGGACTACTTTGGCGACCTCCTGTTTCGCAGCTCGATCCCCCGTCGGATTCGCCTTGCCGAGGCCGCTTCCTACGGCGAGCCGCTCGAGACCTTTGATCCTATGAACCGGGCCGCCGTCGCTTACCGCCGACTTGCCGAGGAACTCGAGAGTCGACTGCAAACACAAGGAACGGTCCAGGCATGACCACGCGCCGAGGAGGGCTCGGACGCGGTTTGAGTTCCTTGATTCCGACAGCCGAACACCCATCCGACTCGCCCTATCGTGAGCTGCCAGTCAACGAGATACAGCCCAACCCTGCCCAGCCTCGCACCCGTTTTGACGATGACGCCCTACGTGGTCTGGTTCGATCCATAATCGAAGTTGGAGTGCTCCAGCCAGTGGTGGTCCAGGCATCCGGCCCCCATTACACACTCATATCGGGAGAGCGGCGGTGGCGGGCGGCACAAGTGGCCGGCCTACAGCAGATCCCTGCCATCATTCGCCAGGCCGACCCCACCACTTCCCTCATACAGGCCCTGGTCGAAAACCTGCAGCGTGAAGATCTGACGCCCATTGAGGAGGCTACCGCCTACAAGGCTCTCGTGGACGATCACAGTCTGACCCAACAGGAGGTGGCCCATCGAGTGGGGAAGGGAAGAGCGACCGTAGCTAACAGCATTCGCCTCCTACGCCTGCCCGATGCCATATTGGAGCTCTTGGAGACCGGCAAGCTAACAGCAGGTCACGCCCGAGCCCTGCTGGCGGTCTCCGACCCCAGGTATGCCGTCCACATCGCCAAGAGGGCCGTGGCTGAGGGGTGGACGGTACGGCAAACCGAGGAGGCTGCCAAGTCCCGCACCCCGGCGCGCCGGACCAAATCTGGCGATAAGCCTCCGCGGCCTGCCCAGATCCTGGAGTTGGAAACCCGCTTGTCGGACCGCCTGGGGCTGCCGGTCTCGATCACCTACCGGAACCAGAAGGGCAACCTGAAAGTCGGATTCAACTCCATTGACGACCTGCAGCGAGTGTTCTCCAAACTGACCGAAAGCTAAGGGCGCCGGATTCCGGCTTCACAGCGCACACAGGTCCACCAACGGGGCCCATACTCCGCTCACCCCGAACACCAGGGCTGGGCCAACCTCGAATAGGACGAGCACTTCACACCCAGGAAGAGACACCCGTGGGGATAGTAGGCCTCGGCGGGACGAAGGGCAGGGATAGCTTGGGTTAAGTGAGCCTAAATGGGGTGAATAGGGTTGGCGGGAGAACCGGCTACGGCCAACGATCCGGTCCCGTGTTCCTTGCCCGGTCTTGCGAGAGATGCAGTGAGAGGGTGGTAGGCAGGCCACGGCTGAGTGAGGGCGTGGACTTCCCCAGGCGTTCGGTCCAGCCGGTGCACGGCGGCCTGCGATAGCTTACGATGGGAGGTAACGTCCTGATGCATACCTACAGTCTCGCGGCTCGGGCATCTCAAGGCAGTGGGGTTAAGGAGTGGTTGCTCTAGGCGAAAGGGGAGGGGAGGACCAACCAGTGTTAAAAAGGCTGTGGTGGACACGTAGACGCCAGTGATTTGGTCGTTGTGGTCATTACAACACTGAATGCCGGCCGTTGTTTCTGGAGTTCGCCCCAAAGTGGTATGACGCCGATTCGGTGGCCGGTATCAGGGCATGTCAGTGTCCGTACCAGCTAGCCCTGCGACCGGGTGACCCACCCTCCAAATGGCCCACCCGGTTCGATGTGGCCGGTTGGCGAGCCCCTAACGCTGGATGCGATCCTCTCCATAGGATGCAGGCGGGGTTGCCCACGATCTCGGCGCGTCCCGATGTCCGCAGCCGTACCTGAGGACCTCCAGGACCGGTGTCTACGACCCGGGGCAATCCCCATCCGATGCACCATCAATCGCCAGACAACAAGTTGGCACACCCCTCCGGCAGGCAGACCTTTGCGCCGCCGCGTTAGCCAACCCCTATGCAGTGAAGGCGATCACAACATATCGTTGTGGAGCCTGGCCCTCGGAAAACGAGCGTACATTCTCGTGTTGAGCCACCGTGTCATGGATCACTTTGCGGTCCGCGGCGTTCATGGGCTCCAGCATCAGCTCCCCACCTTCGGCGGTTACCTGTTCCACCAGTCCCGTTGCATAAATCGCCAGGGCCTCGCGACGCCGGGATGCATACCCTGCGATATCCAGACGCAATCGGGCTCCCCCCGCCGTCTTCCGCTTTATCACTGACTTGGAAATGGTGTGCAGAGCTTCAATGCCGCTGCCCCTTGGTCCGACCAATACTTCTGTCTGGTCCCCTTCAACCTCGGCTATGACCAGGTTCTCCTTGAGTCGGGTGCTCACGTTTCCGGGGAGCTTCAGGGCCTTCAGCAGACCCCCCAGGAAGTCCTTGGCCGCCTCACCCTGTTCCTCCAGCGTCGATCCCTTCGATTCCTTGCTCTTTGATTGCTTCGCGCGGTTGGCGGGCTGCTTCGGGCGCTTGGTCTGGCCCTTAGTGCCGGCCTTTGCCTGTTGCTTCTTCGGCCTGGAAGTTGCTCTGCCCTTGGCCTTCTTTCGGCCCCGGCCGCCCCTACGCTTCGCGGGCTTGCGCTTCGCCCGCACAATGGCGTCCTTGGCGCCCACCCCCAGAAAACCGCGGGTCGGTTCCTGCAGTATCTCCCAGTCCACACGCTCGCGATCGTGTATACCAAGCTCTTCCAACGCAGCCTGTTCGGCCAATTCCACCGTACGGGCCCGTACTTCTATCAGTTCCATCTCTTTCACTTCCTCCTCTTCCTCCTCCTTGCTTTCTTGGCCGAGCGCGAATGCGGGGGAGTGGAGGACGCGCTACCCCCCGAGTCCGGCTTCTCCTCCTTGCCCAGCGGCTGCGGCGGCTCGGGCCGCCCGTCCATCCAGTTGATGGCGATCTGCTGGACCAAGCGAACGAAGGTCGACGTAGTCCAGTAGAGCAGCAGGCCAGCGGGGAAATTCCACGATATGAATCCCAGGAACAGCGGCATTATGCGAGTGAACATCTGCATCTGCCGCTGCTGGCGACCCTGCGCGACCGCAGCCTGATCACGCTGCGTGTACCACTGCTGGATGTATTGGATGGTGATCATCAAGATCATCGTCCCCAGATAGGGGATGGCCGCAGCCACTCCTTCCGATATCGCCATAGAGGGCGCCACCGCCAGGTCCATTCCGACAAATGAGGCTTCGTCGGCCCGGATAGCTTCCCACAGTGCGCTCCCAGGTGGAACCGGAGAGAAATCACCCTGCAGACCGGTTGGATCATTGAGCACACGGAAGATGGCGAAGAGGATCGGCGACTGCAGAAGAAGCGGCCCCAGACATCCCAGTGGGGACGCCCCGTGCTCTCGCTGCAACTCGGTCATCCGCCGCTGCATTTCCTCCCGCTGATCCCTGTAATCCCTCCGGATTCGCTGCAATTCGGGCTGGATCGCCATCATTGCTCTAGAGGACCTGGTCTGCTTGAGGGTGAGGGGGAACAGCAGGGTGTTAATGACCAGCGTCACCACGATTATCGATATGCCAAAATTCGGCACGAAGGCATATACGGTGGCGAAGGACCATCCGAGCCCCTCTTTGATGAAGTCCCAGATTACCCACCAAGGGTCTAGCACGTTCCCGCTTCTCCCTTCACCGGCGGTACCGGATCGAAGCCCTTCGACCCGAGAGGTTGGCATCGTAACAGGCGCCGAACCGCAAGGGCCGAGCCACCGACGGCGCCGAACCGCTCGATCGCCGTCCTGGCATATTCCGAGCAGGTCGGCAGGTAGCGACAGCGAGGACCGAAGCCAGGGCTGATCATTCCCTGATAGAACTGCACAAGCCTTGTTAGAACCCTTGCGGCCAGGGTTGGCCTTACCTGTGCTGTTGTTCTATTCATCCGGGATCGCCTTCTCCAAGGCCAGTCTCCAGCCACCCCACCAAGACCCGGAAAGGCGCTTCCGCGACTTGGCGAGTAGCAACAATTACATAGTCGCGACCCTCTGCCGGCTGGATCCCCGCCAGAGCAGCGCGCAAGCGCCGCTTCACGCGATTGCGGACTACAGCAGTCCCAACCCGGCGACTGGCCACCAAGCCGATCCTTATTCGACCGGCGGCACCCGGCGCCGAGACCACTGTCACACCGCCAACACGGCATCGTCTCCCTTGTGAGAATACCAAGCGAAAGTCCCCGGAGTTTCGCAGCGGCTCGTAGGGGATAACCCTCAGGCGGCGAGACGTTTGCGGCCCTTGAGGCGCCGGGCCCTCAGCACGGCTCGGCCGCCACGCGTGCGCATGCGACGGCGGAATCCGTGGCGGCGCTTGCGCCGGCGCACTTTTGGCTGGTAGGTCCTCTTCATGGTTAGGCACCCGGTAAGACGTAGGGACAGTGACCCGTCAAGGATATCCCAAACGGTCCACCATGTCAAGACGGTTGAGCACAAGGACCCCTCTCTACCCGACCACGACCACAAGTGCCGGTAGATAACGGGGGATCCTAGAATCCTGAGAGTCCAAAACTACAGATATGTTATTTTTTAGCACCACCCATTCGCTGTTGTTGCGAGCCTCAACGGGCCGTGAAGAGTGCCCCGGGGGACGGCGACTCCAACCCCCTGGCAACCGAGCTAGGTCCAGGTCGTGAGATCGCCTCTCACCCTGCAGCAGGCGCTAGGCCAGATCGAGCCCGCCGATGCCGACAGCATGCGCCGAGCTCTCCTAAGACAGGCCTCCCTCACCAAGCCCCCTGGGTCTCTCGGTCGCCTGGAAGACCTTTCGGTCAAGTTGGCAGGCATCTTCGCCAGCGAACGCCCTGCAATCCGGGGCAAGGCCATTGTCGTTGCAGCAGCCGATCATGGTGTGACCGCCCAGGGAGTAACGGGATACCCCCAAGCGGTGACGAAGCAGATGGCAAGGAACTTCCTGGCAGGCGGAGCCGCAGTCAGCGTTATGGCCAGGCTTGTTGGCGCCCGCCAAGTGGTGGTTGACGCGGGTATCGCAGGCGGGGCGCTGCCTTCGCATCCCGATCTGCGGAGCCTGCGGGCAGGGAGCGGTACCGATGACATCAGCAAGGGCCCGGCCATGTCAGCCCGGCAGGCTCTCCGCTGCCTGGAAGACGGTATCCGCCTCGCAGGAGAAGTGGCGGAGGGCGGGGCCGATCTGATAGCTACCGGGGATATGGGCATCGGTAACACCACCTCGTCGAGTGCCATAGCTGCCGTCATTACCGCCAGCCCGCCCGCCTTGACAACCGGGAAGGGCACGGGACGGACCCCTGACGAACTCGGCCGCAAGGTCAAGATCGTGCGCCGGGCCATTGCAGTCAATGTCCCGGACCCTGCCGACCCCCTCGATGTGCTGTCCAAGGTGGGTGGCTTCGAAATCGGCGTCCTCGCAGGAGTCATCCTCGGTGCGGCCGCCATGCGTCGGGCAGTGCTTCTGGACGGATTCATCTCGGGAGCTGCGGCCCTGCTGGCCGCCGGCCTCTCGGCGGAGGCAAGCGACTACATGATCGCCTCCCACCGCTCCGCCGAGCAGGGCCACCGGGTCATCCTCGCCCATCTGCGCCTCCGCCCCTTGCTGGACCTTGGCATGCGTCTGGGGGAGGGAACCGGTGCGATGGTCGCCCTCCCCATCGTCGAAGCAGCCGCCGCCTGTCTCTCGGAAATGTCCACGTTCAGCGAAGCGGGCGTCTCCAACACCGAGGAGTCGATCGCAGGCGATGGCGAAGGCCGCCAATGAAAAGCTGGAGGTCGGCAGTTGGGTTACTCACCACTTTTCCGGTCTCCCGAGGCCGCCGGCCGCCTGATCGGCTACCGGCTGCCCGAGGATGGTTTCCGCTGGTCGGCCTGTTGCTGGGCCTGTTGCTCGCCACCTTGGACCTCTTGCTGCACTGGGGACACTTCGAACTCGTCGATTCCGGAGAGGCATCGCCAAGGCTGTTCCTGAGCGCGGTCCTGGTAGCTGTCCTGGTGGTCCTAACCCGCGCACTGCACCTTGACGGCTTCATGGACGCCTGCGACGCGCTTATGGGAGGGGATGATCCCGCCCAGCGCCTCCGGATCCTCAAGGATCCCCATGCCGGAGCCTTTGCCGTGGTGGGGGTGGCCTGCCTGCTTCTCATAAAGGTGACGTCTGTCGCCGCCCTGGCGTGGCCAGGGCGCACCTGGGTGCTGATTCTGTTCCCGTGCCTGTCCCGCTGGGCCATGGCTCTAGCCATGGAAGGATTTGTTGGCAGGGAAGGCCGGCGTCACTTCTATCTCGGGTCGGTCGCCACGGGTGTTGTCACCGTGATCCTCGCCGGACCGGGAGGCCTGGCGCTCATGGCCCTGGCCGGTGTCGTGGCCTGGGTTATCGGAGCTTGGTCGACCAGGTTGCTGGGAGGCATGACAGGAGATGTCTATGGCATGGTCAACGAACTGGCGGAGGCCGCCATCCTGGTTGCGGCTGCCATGGTGATCGGGGAAGGATCAACCGTCCTCTCCTTTCCCTTACAACTCCCTCTCAACTGGCTGCCCTGATGGGAGCACACCTCACCCTCATTCTGGGCGGAGTGCGTTCGGGGAAGAGTTCCGCAGCGGAGCGACTGGCTGGTGAGCGAAGCCGGGTTCTCTTCGTGGCAACCGCCGAGGCCCGCGACGAGGAGATGGCAGAACGGATCGCCGCTCATCAAGCGGCAAGACCCGCCTCCTGGGACACTCTCGAGGAACCGGTCGACCTGGTCGCCGCCCTCCGACCAAAGCTGGGGAGTTATGACACCTTTCTCGTGGACTGCGTCACGCTTTGGGTAAGCAACCTGATGCTGGCCGGCGACAAGAGTCCGGACGTCGAGAGGGAGATCGTCATGGCAGCCGGCCGTTTGCTGGATCTCATGGATGAGTCCGGCTCAACCTGGATACTGGTCAGCAACGAGGTCGGTTCGGGCATCGTTCCTGCCTCGCCTCTTGCCCGGACGTTCCGCGATGTCCTCGGCCGAGTGAATCAACTACTGGCCTCGAATGCAAGCAGAGTCCAGTTCATGGTGGCCGGCATTCCCCTCGATCTTGGCTCCCGGCGTTGACCGACGGCCGGTCTCCGGGAGCTTCCGGGCTGCATAAAACACCGGTCCAGGAGCCTATGCTCCAGGCTGGCCCGTGACATCCTTGTGACCTCTCTGGGAGCACTGCGTGAAAAAATGCACCAGGCTGGCAAAAAAACGGGTGAGATCGCGAAGAAAGGCCCTTCGAATACCACGCGCGTTATTCCCGCAGGTCACGCAGCCATCGCGGTTTTCCCGCTCTCCGCCCAAACGCCTTCCGCCGCAGGTCAGATAGCAGATCAGCCCCATCCGCGCGGGGCCGCCACCGGGTCTGCACCTCCCCACTTACACTCGTCCTAGAGGGATACCGGGTCACCTCGCTTCCCCGGTACAACCCGCCCCCGACAACCGCCCCCAACCCGCAAAGGTCTGCTTTCGTGCCGGGGACGATCACCTCCATTGCCGGTGATCGTGGCCCTCCGGCCAACGCAGACTTGGAGAAAGCCCCTTGACCTCACCCGTACAGACCCTGGACCGGAGCCTCTTCCGGGAGGTACTGACCGCCCGCACCTCTGCTGAGGACTGGACTCGATGGTTCAAAGACCTCCACGTCTCCGTGACGGCATCGGGTGTCGTCGTGGAAGCGCCCAGCCAATTCGTGGCAAACCAGGTGGTCAACCGTTTCCTCCCCGAGGTGGAAAGCGCCGCCAGAAGCGCAGGGGGCAGACATGCGGTCCGGGAGGTCCATGTCAAAGTCAATCCGAGTCCCTCCCGGTCGGAGTCCCACCCACCGAGTCCCATCCGTGGAGGCGACTCGCGGCCTGTCGCCAAGTCGCCTCCGTCCCCCGTTCATCCCACAAACCTGCATCGCTTCGACAATTTCGAGGTGGACCGTTCAAGTCAGTTTGCCTTCGCAGCCGCCCAGGCCGTGACCGACTATCCCGGCCAGCAATACAACCCTCTCTTCATATACGCCTCGGTGGGGTTGGGCAAGACTCACCTCCTGCACGCCATAGCCCATGCGGCCAGACAAACCCGGCCGGGGATGGAGATCCTGTACTCCACTTCAGAGCAGTTTGTCCAGGATTTCGTCCGGTCCGTCAACAAACGTCAGATGCAAAGGTTCCGGAAGAAGTTCAGGCAGGTGGACATGTTGCTAGTGGACGACCTTCAGTTCCTCGAGGGCAAGGAACAGACCCTGGAGGAGTTCCTGTGGACACTCGACAGCCTCCAGGGGTACGGCAAACAGATCGTGCTGGCCTCCGACCGCGGTCCCTCTGACCTCAAGAACATAGGTGAGCGGGTGCGCAGTCGTATCTCGGCCGGTCTCATCACTGAGATCACCCCTCCTGCGATCGACACCCGGCTGGCGATTCTCAGCCGCCGCCAGCAGAACTCTGCTCACCGTCTGGAGGACGAGGTACTCTTGCTCATCGCTGAACACATCCCCAACAACATTCGGAATCTGATTAGCGCGCACCGCCAGTTGGCGGCCTACTCGAAGCTCACAAGCGCCCCCATCACCCCCCAGACCGCCGTACGCCAACTGGCTCCCATCTCCCAATCCTTCTCCTTACCGCACACACCGGAGAGCATCATGGCTGTGTGCGCCCAGGCATTCGACACCACCGTCGAGGAAATCCTCCATCGCAACCGTCGGCCCGCTCCCTCCATTGCCCGCCAAGTTGCTATGTACCTGGCCCGCCAGATCACCGACCTCCCCTTCGCCCGAATAGGACAGTCCTTCCAACGGGGTCACTCCACCGTGATCACCGCACACAGAAAGGTCCTCTCCCGAATCTCCCATGACTCCAGGTTCGCCGAGAGAGTGACCGCTATCCACAAAGCTATCCACAATTCATGACGGCTGCTCTCATTTACCTCCCTGCCGTCGTCCCAGACCGCCACAACGGCTCTCGCCTGTATACAAACATGGGTGTAGTTACCCCAGCATTCACCCCCTGTCCACCTGGTTATCCACAACAGACAACACCTACTACTGTCTCAAGAAGTATTTTAAAGAAAAAGCAATTCCGATTGAAAGGGGCACCTTCGTGAAGATCCGAGCTAACCGGGAACACCTAGCTGATGCTCTGGGACGCGCTCAGCGGGCGGTGGGTTCGCGCAGTTCGCTTCCCGTGTTGCAAGGTCTGTTGTGTGAAGCCTCGGAGGGCAAACTTGCCGTTACCGGTACCGACCTGGAAGTTACCGTTCGAAGCGAGATAGAGGCCGACGTCGAGGAGTGGGGGAGGGCCGTGGTACCAGGCAGGCTATTCACCCAGGCCGTGCGGCGGATGCCCCCGGGTATGGTCACGCTCCGGGCGAGCGGGCAGGCAGAGTTGGTGATGTCCGGGGAGAATCCTCAGCCGGTTTACACCTTGCGACAGCTCTCTGAGGATTTCCCGAAGGTGGCCCTGGGTGGAGGCACGGGAATCGAAGTCGAGGGAGAAGGGATAGCCGAGGCGATCAGACAGGTCGTCCCGGCAGCCTCAACGGATCTGGGGAGGGCGGTTCTCACGGGAGTCTTGGTGGAGTCAAGCCCGGAGCGGGTGCGCATGGTGGCGACGGACTCGTACCGTCTCGCGCTTCGTGATCTCCCCGCCATTGGCTTGGACGCCCAAGGTTTGCTGCCGGCGCGAGGATTGCGGGAACTGCCCAACACCGTGGGGGCCAGCAAGGTAAGGGTGGCCTTCACCAGCCGAGAGGGGATATTCAGTTCGGAGACAGGCACCCTGCGGCTGCGGATGATCGAGGGTAACTTCCCGAAGTACGAGACTCTGCTGCCCAGCCAGTACCCCAACCAATTCGTCTGCGACCGGGACAACCTGCTGGCGACCATCCGGCGCATGGAATTGGTTGCCGAGGACCACTACCCGATCAGACTCACGATCGGCGAGGGCGGAGCCGAGGTTACGGTGATCCGCCAGGATGTCGGCACGGCGACCGACTTTGTGGACGGTGACTTCCAGGGCGAGAGCCAGAATCTGGTGGTGGCCTTCAACCCCCGCTATCTCTCGGACGGCGTGCTGGCGACGGGAGCGGACCGGGTGAGGCTACGCATCATCGATGGCATGAAACCCAGCGTGATCGATGACCCCGACCGACAGGAGTTTCTCTATCTGTTGATGCCGGTCAACGTCTAGATGGCCCTGGCCTGGCTCACGCTGGCCGGGTTCCGGTCCTATCGGGAGTTGCGCTGGCAACCCGGGGAGGGCGTCAACCTTGTCATCGGTGAGAATGGGGTGGGCAAGACCAACCTGCTGGAGGCTGTGGGAATCCTGTTTACTGCGACTTCCTTCCGCCGGGCCCCTGATCGGGTCTTGGTCGCTGCCGGTGAAACAGAAGCCGCGGTCAGGGGAGAGACGGACGGGGAGACGCCTCACACCATAGAGTTCTCGTTCCACCGGACCCGGCGTCGCAAGATGCTCATCAACGGGTCCCGCCCGGCAAGGGCCGGCGATCTGGCCGAGGCCGGCCGCGTCCTGGTCTTCATCCCTGAACATCTCGAACTGGTGAAGGGGGGACCCGCCCTCAGGAGGGAGTGGCTGGATGAAACGGCAGGTCTCCTGTGGCCCCTGGCAACAGCAGACCAGGGTGACTATCAGAGGGCACTCCGCCAGCGGAACGCTTTTCTCAAGTCAGGCGACACTGACGACCCCATCACCCTGGATGTTTGGGATCAGCAACTGGCTGCCTCGGGAGCCCGGGTAATGAGGGCCAGGGCGCGGGCCTTTCTTGAGGTGAGTGTGCCCTTGAAGAGGGCTGTCTCGGCAATCAGCGGGATCGAGGACAGGGTTTCGATCGAGTATCGATCCGAGTGGGGCGGCGCCCTGGATCCGGGGGTGACCATCGAGAGATGGGAAGAACTACTGCTGGAAGCGTTACGGAAGGCACGGCGCCGGGATCACCTCTTGGGTGCAACGACCAGGGGGCTCCACAGAGATGAGCCCATCCTCACCCTGAATGACGGGGATGCAAGGCTCTTCGCAAGTCAGGGCGAACAGCGGACCCTGGCACTGGCGCTTCGTCTTGGTGTCTTCGAAGCCGTGGAACTGGTGTCGGATTCTCCACCGGTACTGGTCCTGGATGATGTGTTCAGCGAACTTGACCGGTTCCGCGCCGAGGCTCTGGTGGAATGGTTGCCCGCCACGCAGACCTTCATCTCGGCTGTGGATGAGGGGCGGGCTCCGATCGATGGAAAGGTGTGGCGAGTGTCGCAGGGGCAGGTTCAGTGAAAAAGCCCCCCAGTATCCCCGTGCCGGCCGGCGCCGAGGTGGAGGTGGTTCTGGTGAAGATGGGGGTTCCCCAGGCAGCCGCCAACCTGAGGATCCGCCGAGAGTGGGAACAGATGGTCCCCGACCGGTGGCGGGAGCAGGCTCGGCCCGTGGTGCTTGATAACGGGTGCCTTTTGGTCGAGGTGGCTTCTCCCATGGATGCCGCCGTTCTTCGCTACGGGGTGGCCGGCCTGGTCGACCATTTGAATGCGGCGTTCGGCTCTAAGGTGGTATCGCGAATTAAAGTCCGGACACCGCGTCTGTCATGATTATAAAACCCCAGGTCAGAGGCCCAATTGATGGTCCCCTGTGTGGATATTGACATGGGATTGTCCCAGCCGTCTGCTAGTATTGGCAGGGTAATAATGAGGGTCGCTGACACTCCGCCCTGCGATCCAAGAAGGCAAAGTTCTTAGAAGGCAGTGAGCACAGAGGCAGTAACCCAGCGCTATTCCGCCCGCGATATCGTTGTACTGGAGGGGCTGGAGGCGGTAAGGCGCCGACCCAGCATGTACATCGGGTCCACCGGACCCAAGGGCCTCCACCACTTGGTGTGGGAGGTAGTGGACAATGCCATCGACGAGGCGATGGCCGGATACTGTACCCGGATCGATGTCACGCTGCTTGAGGACGGTTCCGTGAAGGTGTCCGACAACGGGCGGGGAATCCCGGTTGAGTTTCATGCCCAGAGCAAGATGTCGGCTCTCACAACCGTGCTGACGGTTCTGCACGCCGGCGGGAAGTTCGAAAAGGGCTCCTACCAGGTGTCAGGTGGTCTTCATGGAGTGGGAGTGTCGGTGGTCAATGCTCTCTCCCAACGGCTGGATGCTGAGGTGCGGCGTGAAGGTCGCATCTGGAGGCAGAGGTTTGAGAAGGGTCATCCGATGGGGCATGTCGAGAGGGGACAGAAGGTGGTCAAGACCGGCACGACTATCACCTTTCTGCCGGATCCCGAGATATTCAAGGAGACGACCGAGTTTTCCTTCACGACGGTGGCATCGCGCCTGAGGGAATTGGCATTCCTCAACCAGAATCTTCGAATCGCCCTGACCGACGACCGCGCCAGCCCGGCCCAGACCGAGGTCTTCCAATACAAGGGGGGACTCCGGGACTTTGTGGATCACCTCAACCGGAAGAACGAAGTCGTCAACCAACGCCAGATTGTGGTGGATGACCAGGACGAGGAAGCCGAGATGGAGATTGCCCTCCAGTGGACCACCGGCTACCGGGAAAACGTACTGTCATTCGTGAACAACATCAGCACGGTCGAAGGGGGTACTCATGAGGAGGGTTTCCGGCGCTCCCTGACCAAGATGGCCAACGATTTCGGCCGGGCAAAGAACCTGATCAAAGAGAAAGACTCCAATCTCACCGGCGAGGACATAAGGGAGGGGTTGACGGCTGTGCTTTCGGTGAGGGTGAAGAACCCCCAATTCGAGGGCCAGACCAAGACGAAGCTTGGTAACACC
>CAYWGY010000004.1:30535-31232 GCA_964458055.1 uncultured Acidimicrobiaceae bacterium
TCGCTCCTATGTGGAGAAGGCTCTGAACCGCTCTCTGCCCGAATGGTTGGAGAAGCACGGGCCCGAAGCCAAGGCGATCATCACCAAGGCGTTGGGCGCCGCCAAGGCGAGAGAGGCGGCACGCAAGGCCCGAGAACTTACCAGGCGCAAGTCCTTGCTGGAGTCGACGAGTCTGCCCGGGAAGTTGGTTGATTGCTCCAGCAGGGACCCCTCCGAAAGCGAGTTGTTCATCGTGGAGGGCGACTCCGCAGCCGGTCCGGCCAAACAGGCTCGGGACTCCCGGGTTCAGGCGATCCTGCCCATCCGGGGCAAGATACTCAACGTGGAGCGGGCCCGGTTGGCGAAAGCCCTCATGAATAAGGAGGTCCGCTCGATAATCACCGCTGTCGGCACCGGCATCGGGGAGGAGTTCGACATCGAGGGGTGCCGTTACCACAAGATCGTGCTCCTCACGGATGCAGATGTCGACGGGTCCCACATCCGCACGCTTCTGCTCACCCTGGTCTTCCGCAACATGCGAGGCCTACTGGAGCGAGGATACGTCTATGTGGCCCAGCCTCCCCTGTACCGGGTGAAGCGGGGCGCCAAGGTGATCTATCTCAAGAACGACGAGGAGTTGGAGGAACTGCGGAGCAAGTACCCCAGGGTGAACCCGACCCGCTTCAAGGGGTTGGGCGAGATGAACCCCGACGAGTTG
>CAYWGY010000005.1:0-12992 GCA_964458055.1 uncultured Acidimicrobiaceae bacterium
AGCACCAGATCGTCCTCGTAGGTGTAGAGATCGATGAGTCTCAGAGGGAGTTCCACCGGGAAGGGTGCCGGATGGGAGACTCGGCGGGCGCTCTCGGCAGGAATCTCCCACACGTCCAGGGTGGCTTCGACGAACTCGTCATTGGGTAGGGTGGCGACATTGGGCAGTCCCGCCTTCTTGCGGGCCGAACGGGTCTTGGCGCGGTCGAACCGTCCCTTGCTGGCAACGATGATCCGTTCCGTGGTGTCACGAAGCACCGGATTGGACGGGAGCCTGAACGATCCCCAGGCCACCGCCCCTCCCATGGCCTTGGACTTCCTCCAGATGATCTCTCCCCGCATGAGCAGGCCGAGTTCCTCGAAGATCCTGATGACATCCGCCGAGAGGCTCCGGTAGGGCTTTCTCCCCAGATTCGCCACGTTGACGGCGATCCGCCCTCCCGGCTCCAATACCCTGATGCACTCGTAGAAGGAGTCATAGAGCAACTGGAGGTACTCCCGGTAGGTCCTCGGCAATCCGGTCAGCAGGAAATCCGGCTGCGGTTTCCCTCGTGTCTCGTTTTCGTAAGCCTTGCCCACAAAATACGGAGGTGAGGTCACCACCAGCGCAACGGAACGGTCGGGAACATGATGCATCTTCCGGGCATCGCCCAGAATCGGGCCCTGCATGTCGGGACGAGGCCCCAGGCGGTCATCGCTGTCGATCACAGGAGGCTGGAAGCGCGCGTAGAAGGCCGACGAATCGTGGCTCTCTCTACGGCCTGCCCCGAAAGCGGATGTGCTGGTAGGGCGTCGTCGAGGCCGGGGCTCTCGAACTGCCATAACTACTCATCCTAAAGGAGAATGCCGCCTGACCGGTGGAACCTCGGTTTGGGCCGCTCCCCTTCTCTCTCCGGACGTTGGATAGCCACCCGGATCCAGTAGGTTTTGCATTGGTCCCACGACAGGAGAACCCGGCCACCAATGAAGGGCAGGCTCAGAAATGGTGCACCTTGGTGTGCCCTGATACTGATAGTGGCGGCGTGCTCGTCTCCTGCGGAAGAAGTCACCACACCCGAGCCCTCGGGCACGACCCTCGCACCGACCACGACCTCCACCTCAACTTCCTCGTCGGTAAGCCCCGAATCACCCACCATCCCGGACTCTTCTTCCGATCACCCCGACGACCAGTCCCCTGTCACAGACAGCGATCGCACCACAACGCGAGCACCAACCACGAACTCCACCCCGACTTCCACCGAACCACCCTCTGCGACCACCACCACTGCGATCGCCGCTGCGCCTCCCGATAGCCTCCGTTTCGTGGAGGTGGCGAGGGGGACACGCTATCCCATCTTCCTGGCCGCCCATGCCGGCGCCGCTCATTCCTACCTGGCGGAACAGGGCGGTCGAGTCCTCTACATGGTCAACGACGAGATCGCCGACACTCCGGTGCTGGACATCACCGCCAAGGTGCGGTTCCGGGGAGAGCAGGGACTCTTGGGCATGGCCTTGCATCCGACCGAGCGCAACCGCCTGTTCCTGCATTACAGCGACAGGGAGGGGCACACGGTGGTCTCCGAATTCTCTCTCTCCGACGACGGCGCCACTGCCGACCCCGACTCGGAAAGAGTCATCTTCACCACAACTCAACCCGCAGGCAACCACAACGGCGGGATGATCCAGTTCGGACCCGACGGCCATCTGTACCTGGGTCTCGGCGACGGCGGCCGAGCGGGCGACTACTACGGGCAGGGCCAGCGCGCCGACACTCCCCTGGCTGCACTGGTCCGCATCCATCCCGACGAGTTGACTTCCGAGGTGTGGTGGTACGGCCTCCGCAACCCCTGGCGCTTCTGGATCGACCATCCCACCGGCCTCGTCTACATCGCCGATGTGGGCCAGGACGCATACGAGGAGATCAATCTCGCCCCACTGTCGGAGCCGGGCCTCAACTTCGGATGGCCCATCACCGAGGGCCTCCACTGCTACGAGCCCCGCCAGGACTGCGACCCGGCAGGACTGACCATGCCTGTTCTGGAAATCCCGCACACCGACTCGGGAACCTGCTCGGTGACCGGCGGAATCGTATACCGGGGTCCCACCATGCCCGGACTAGCGGGCCACTACTTCTATTCCGACTACTGCGGCGGCTACATCCGCAGCTTCCACTGGGACGGCGCCCTGGCCATGGACCTACAAGAGTGGGAACCCGACCTGGGCAGGGTGGTCTCCTTTGGAACAGACGGCTCGGGAGAGATGTACGTCCTCACCGCCGAAGCCGCCTACCGCATCCAACCCGGCTGATCAACAACCCTCGCTCATTCCTGGAACTTGCCGATGGCCGCCTCTTTGTAAACCGTTCGGCTGAGAACGGGGCATGGGGATGATGTCTCTCATGTACCAACATCAGCGACGCTTGCATGACACCGGCCGAAC
This sequence comes from uncultured Acidimicrobiaceae bacterium, assembly GCA_964458055.1. Classification (GTDB taxonomy): domain Bacteria; phylum Actinomycetota; class Acidimicrobiia; order Spongiisociales; family ZC4RG35; genus Bin76. The sequence goes on from CAYWGY010000005.1 coordinate 2,418, forward strand.
ATGCCACTACGCACGGACCGCGAAGCCGGATAAGCTCGCCGACCTAGCTACCTTGATAAGGATGGCAGTGGAGGAGGGGCACTTGGGTTGTGGACCCGACGGCAGATAATCACATGCCGGAGGTTGTACTGCGCCGCGATGGCCGGTTCGAGGGCGAGCGGCGCATGGTGTTGCATGCCCGCCACTTGTAATCTCACTTGTGTCCCGGACTTCTACTTGCCGCGCCTCCACCAAGGCTTCTGCCGTCGTAGTGGCTGGTTGAGGAAACTCTCCATGCTCTTGCGGTGCAGGACGGTGCGATCTCCGCCGCTGGCTGCTTCGTCGATCAGGGTCGAAGGCAGATCGTCCCAGGTGAATGCCCGGCGGCCGAAGGCATCCCGCTGTTCCCAGACGATGACACTGTTCCTGTCGATGGTCCAGCCCGAAGGACCATCGCCCTCTCTCTTGGCATAGGCCGTTGGCCGGAGAAGGGCGAGCACCCGGTCCCTCACCCGGTCATAGCGCTTGTCGGCATAGTCGAGCCAGGTGACTTCCCTGCACCAATGCGGCAGGTCGCCGCCGGTGGCCTCGGACAAGATGTCGACCAGCGCCGACGAGGAAACCGCCAGCCAGTCCTCAGGTAGCCGGTCTTCTTCCAGGCGTGCCAGGACATCGGTCAGGTAGCGTCGGTAAAGGTGTCCGGTGAGACCCTTGCGGATCTGCTGGACTTCGCCCTGAAGGGCCTGGCGCAATCCCTCCTTGTGTGCGGGCAGGGCGGTGGTGGTGTAGATCATCATGCTGCGCTTGGCGATTTCATCGGGGAAGGAGTGGGGCTCGGTGTTCATGGAGACGATGAACCCCGGATATTCGGCTACTTGCGGCGGCAACTCGTCCTTGATCATGTCCTTGCCGTGCCGGTTGAAGGCCGCCCGTCCGATGTCATCGAAGACCACGGGGTGGCGCCGGTAGGCGTGTTGCAGGCCGCGCAGTTGGCTGGTGGTGAATCCCCGTTTGTCGACGGTGTGGGGCCGGCCGAACATGGATGTCGTCAAGGTGTCCACCAGGCTGGTCTTCCCGCAGTTGGACTTGCCGAAAATGATGGCGAAGGAAGGGTAACGCACCACATCGGTGTCTCGCAGATGCGCAAGAGATCGCAGGTCACACATCAGCGGCGAGAAGTACAGCCAGGCCATCAGTGTGAAGTAGTCACGCTGGAGCGCGGGAACATCCCCCTCGAAGGCACCCTCGTAGTTGGCGAAGAAATCCACCACCAACCTGGCGTCGGAGCGAACCGCGGCGTCATCCCAACTCAGCGGGAACTCCTTCCCCGACAGCACTGCCTTGCCGTTGCTCCTGTCCACAGAGAAGTAGCGACTGTCTTGTTCGTCGGTTGACTTCACCAGGCGAATGCGGATCAGTTCCCTCTTCACAACCGGAGTGATCCTCTGCTTCCCCGCCCGAAAGGTGGGGATGGCAGCCGCCAGCCGGGGCTTCAGGACCGCAGCCACCTTCTCGATCCGCTCCATCTGCACGGGCGCCGAAGTCTCGACATCTGCGGGTTCCGGGGCCTCGATGACCACGGTGGTCGAGTCCTTCGACAGCACCGGGGCGTCCGCCACCTCGATCTCTGCTGTAACGATCCGTTCCTTCGGCAACGGTATCTCGTCGGAACCGGCGTCGCGGATGGCATCGAACATCCGGCTGTAATGACTCCAGGCATCCTCATCGTTGTCGAAGACGACAAGTGTCTCCGGCTGGGTTCCCGAGAATGCCCGCTCCGACAGGTTGGCCGAGCCCACGATTACCCTCGTCCTCTCCCCGGCGGACAGGAGGTAGAGCTTGGCGTGGGCCACATGCTGGCGGAGCACCCAGAATCGGGCCTGTCCCCTGGCAACCTTCGCCAGAATGCGGCGGTGCCGTTCGTCCTTGAGTCCCATGATGGCAGCCCGGGTGTCCCCGGTGACCACCTTCTGGAACGAGAGGACATCGAGGAAGTTCCCCAGCACGCCCTCGCTCCCGAACACGCATTCGAAGCTCTCGAAGGAGAAGTCGTCGAGCATCCTGACAACAGCCGAACTGCTGGCCGAGTATGTCAACACGCGTAAGCTGTCAAACCCTTCGAAGAGGGTCCAATCGAACCTCTCCTCGGCAGTGAACCGCGCCCGGACCACCCGGAGACCCGAACCGTCATCCAGGCCCAGGGTCTGCAGTTGCGCTGTCGGATCGGTCACGGCGGCAGCCACCTCCTGTGATCATCAGACAGTAACGGACCCTTCCGGTGTGGCCATGACCTGTTCACACCGGGGCGCCCTCCCCGCCGGCTTGTGGGAGCCCGGAAAAGTAGCTGCCGGCAAGGTTGCCGAACACGATCCCCCGGGCTTTGGCATCCGACCAGGGCCTCTCGGTGGCCTCGAAGTACCTGCCGAGTTCCTCGGGCGGGAGAGGCTGGGGCATCAGGCACACAAAGTGGGCGGAGATCGACGCTTCGCAGGGCGCGGAGTGCTCGGGATAGAAGGGGCAGGCGGCGACGAACCTGCCGGTCTTCCGGTCACGAAGGCGCCTGGTCTTCGCATAATCCACGGGATAGCGATAGTCGGGATGCAGACCGAAGTGTCTCAAGAGGAATCGGGAGTCAGTGGGGGAATCGGGTAGTTTCCCGGAACTCTCTTGCGACATCGTCCCGATTCTGCCGTGAGGGTGTGACAGCAGCCTTTCTGTGGGCAGCGCTGGGATTTGCTGTACCGGCGTAGAGGACCCTTCACTGCTGCAACCGGTTATATTCGGAAGCACAACAGGGAGGTCGGCCGGGAAGAGACCGGTCAACCCGAAAGGGACATGGGAAGGAGACGAAATGGGCGTGATACGCGTTTCGGCAATTGTTCGCAATCCCGCGGACCCGGACAAGGCTCGGGAAGGGGTGTTCCTGGTCGACACCGGCGCCACCGACTCACTGGTGCCCGGACCACACCTGGAAGAGATCGGCCTGAAACCAAAGGGACGGCGTCTGTACGAGTTGGCAGACGGGAACGAGATGGCCATGGACACCACAACCGCCGATATCGAGATCATGGGCGAGGTGGTGGGTAGCACCGTCGTGTATGGAGAACCCGGCGTCGAGCCGTTGCTGGGGGTGACCGTCCTGGAATCCGCCGGCATCGCCATCGACCCCCGTGATCAGACCCTCAAAAAGAGGTCCTCTGTGCGCCTGTGACCTCCCTGAGGGGGATCAGGTGGAGGGGTGGCGGGGCTCTGAGAGGACCCGACGCACCATGGGCTCGAAGAACTCCAATGGTTCGGTGGGGTATTCGGGGTCGAATGAGACCTGGTCGTAGTCGGCGCAGAACCGGACGGTGCGTTCGTAGAGAGGATGCTCCAGGTAACGATCGCGTGCATCGGGATCCCGACCGTAGTGATGGGCGTAGTACTTCTCCTGGAAGATCCCGTGATACTTGACGATCCAGTAGTTCTCCTCGGAAATGTAGGGACGCAGCAGCGCCGCGGCCACTTCCGAGTGGTTGGCCGGACTCAACACGTCTCCTATGTCGTGGAGGAGTGTCACCACCACCATCTCCTCGTCCTCCCCGGCGCGGTGGGCACGGGTAGCCGCTTGCAGTGAATGTCCGAGGCGGGTGATCTGGTATCCGGTGTGCTCGTCCATGGACCTGAGCCAGTCGAGCACCCGATCCGGAAACTCGTCCAACTCCTCCTGTTCGTAGGCGGTCAGAAGCTCATAGTCTGCGGCCGTACCGTCTGACATCTTGGTGAAAGAGACCGTTCCGTCCATCATGTCACTCCTTGCGCAAGAGCCACGGGGGGAGGCTTTGCCGATGCCTCCTTCCCAACCGCATTCTATTGCCGGAGTCCCCGGCGGGTGACCGGTCCGGGACCGTCCCCGGACGGTGGTCTCGATTTCCGACGATAGTGAAGCGTCAGGCCTCCCAACACCACCACTGCGATACCGAGGACCTGCATCCAAGTCAGGCTCTCTCCCAGCGCCAACCACGCCACCGCCGAGGAGACGACCGGTTGGGCGGTGAGGACCGTCCCCACCGTGCCCGGACCGGCCCGGGCCACCGCCGCGATTTCCAACAGGATGCCCACGGCGCTGGCCGCGGCGGCGAAGGCCAGCACCAACCACTTCGAGAACGGCAGGTCGATGGGTCCCAGCCCCGAGACGGGCAGTATCAACACCGCCGCCGAAGCCCTCATCCACACTCCGATGGTCACCGGCGAGAGGCCACTCAGGCGATCCACCAACAACAGGTAACCCCCCATGAAAACCGCCGAGCCGATTCCGGCGGCGATGCCGACCGGGTCGGCCCGTTCCCATGTCCATGATTCGGTCGCCAGGGAAACACCCAGGCAGACGATGGCCGCCGCAGCCCACGCCCGCCTCGGCACGGGAATGTTCTTTTTCATCTGCGTCCAGATGAGCACCGTGGGGACCATGATGAAAGCGAAGGTGGCCGAGGGACCCGGGCCGAGACGGGACAGGCTCACGTAGTACAGCACCGTTGCCGCCACGACGCACACTCCCAGGGCGAAAAGTGTTCCCAGGCGGCCCCCCGGGTGCAGGGCCTTCCTCCACCATCCGATGACCATGAAGATCACCAGGCCGGCCACGTTCATCCGGAAGGCCAACTCCAGGGTGGTGTGATGGGAGAACAGGTCGAACACGGCCACGGACACCAGGGCGAACATCACGGTGGAGAGGGCGCCCATGCCGATTCCCCGGGCCGCGTGGGCACGCAAATAGGACTCGGTCGGTTGGATGGACCCTGCAGGCTGGGTCGCCACGTCGCTGGGCTTTCTGGTGGGGAGGTTCAGCGGCCCGCCGGGGGGACGACTCCCGTCGACCCGCCTGAGGACCTGCTCCTTAAAACCCTATCCCCTAGCTCTGCAGTTCCCCGGTTCGCAGCGGCAGGCCCTGGTCGCCGTTGAGCATGGCGGTGAGTGGCGCCACCTCATTCTCCCAGCCGGGACTGGCCAGGATCCCCAGGCGGTCGGCAGTCGGAGTGAGGAAGAATCCCTGCTCCTCGTCGGCCTCGAACCGGTCGCGGTCTATGAACAGCCGCGGCTTGATCACCGCCGGATCACCCTCCTCGGGACAGAAGGTCAGGCAGTTCCCGCACTCGTTGCACAACTCGGCCAGGATGAAGTACTGCCAGCGGTCGGTCATCTCGTCCTTTAGCTCGGGAACGGTGGCCAGTCGGATGACGGCATCGTTCGGACACACCGTCACGCAGAAGTTGCAGGCAACGCACCCCCACATCTGAAGCTCCTTGTCGAGCGCCCGGGGTAGCTTCTCATTTCCCGACAGGTGGTAGGAGCCGGTCTCATCGCCGCCGCTCATGGCAGCCACGTGGGCCTCCACCGGCCCCCGGTATCCGCCGGCCTGGGCCAGGTCCCATTTGTGGCGGTGCCAGGTCTGCAGGTCGCTCGCTCCTGCCTGTCGCATCTCGATGGCCAAGCGGTTGAGCATGGGCGCCAGGCGTCCGTATCCACCCGGTTTGAGAAGGTCGGAGCAGATCGTCACCGGGGCCACTCCCATTCCCAGGGTGTCGGAGAGGTTGTCCTTGCTCACCCCGGCCGAGAAACTCACCTGGACATCGCCGCCGTGGCCCGCCAGGTTGAAAACCCCGGGGAGAGCACAGATCAACTCGTCCAGCAGGGTCGAGGTGATCACGTGCAGGGGCGGTCCCGAGAGGTACATGGGGTCATCGGGCATCCATCCCTTCTCGTTGCCCACCACCAGGGTGTTGCTCAGTTTGATGCCGAAGCGCCGGCCGTGCCGGCGGGCGAACTCCCGCAGCCCTTCGATGAGTTCCAGACCCTGGTCGAACTGCAGGTCGTCCACGAACGCCTGGGGCAGCAGCGGGACGTGGTCGTACCCAAGGGTGTCGTGGAGGATCTCCTGCACCCGGGCGATTCCCAGGAGCGTCGGGTTCAGCTTTACGATCACATCACACTCGTGGCGTGTCATCAGGTGCTTGGTGATGGCGTCGATCTCGTGGGGAGGGCAGCCGTGGAAGGTCGAGAGGGTCACGGTGTCGGCGATCCGGGAAGGGACGTCGAGATCGCGCAGGTGAGCGAACGGCTCGGGTATCTGGGAGCGGAAGGAGTCTATGCGGGCTTTGGCGTCCTTCATCTCCACGATGAAATCAGAGACCTTGTCCGTGGAGATTCCGGCGAGGTCATACCCGACCGACATGTCGAAAACGAAGGACCCGGGGTCGGGGCCCACCAGTTCCGCCACCGGCTCCCACTCGCTCAGGATCCTGATCATCATCCAGGCCTTGACGTACTCGATGAGGGATTCCTCCACTCTCAGTTCCTGGCTCCACTCGATGTTGTAGCCGATGGTCTGCATGTCGATGCAGGGCCTACCGATCTCCAGACGGTCGAGCACCTGGACGGTCTTCAACTCGAAGAGCCGCGACCCGCCAAGCCAGGACAGCACGATGTTCTGGGCCATCTGGCTGTGCGGCCCCGCCGCCGGACCTATGGGGGTGGCACAGGGCCGTCCCAGAAAGAGAAAGCCGAGGTCCAGGTCCGCCGGCCTTTTCCAGATCCTGGCCTTCAGAAGATCGAAGATCCGTTGCCGGGACTCCCACTCGGAAGCCACCCTTCCCAACAGCAGATCCAACGGGTAGGGGGTCAGTGGATCAGCACCGGACATTCGTGCAACTTCCTTCCTTATCTAAGAATTCACAGTCGGGCATGCAGCCGAACCGCCTGTTCTGCCGCCTTGGCCCGCACTTCCCGGGGATCGACCCGGACAGCTTGGCCGTCTTCCAGCACCACTTCTCCGTCAACCTCCACCCGAAGCGGTCTCACTCCGGGAGTGAAGGCCAGATGCCACGGGTCCATGGGATCGTAGGACCACACCACCCGGTCTTCCCGCGCCTCGGGGAACAGTTCCCAGCCGGTCTCCAACCACGACCAGGCCGTCTCCGGCGAGGCCGTGACATCGTCTTCTCTCATCCGCAGATAGGCCGCTCGGAAGGCTCCGAGCATGTCTCCCCCGATCCCGTCGGTGCCGAGGGCCACCGGATTCGAGAACCTGGCGGGGCGGGCATAACCGACCCCGTTGTTGAGATTGGACTCGGGATTGTGCAGGATCACACCTTCCAACTCCCGATCGAGATGGACGCAGTGTCCCAGAAGCCAGTTCTCCCGGGACCGGGCTTCCAGGCGCCGACCGGCCTCGGGGTCCTCGACGCCCTCCGCCACATGGATGTGGACCCCCACTCCCAGATCCTCGGCCAGGCCGCAGATCTCGTCCAGGGTCTCATCGGAGAGGGTGAAACAGGCGTGAGCGCCCACCCAGCCCCTGCCGCCCTCCGAGAGGAACCTGCGATTCTCCTCGAGGCCCCGGCGGGCGCCGTCGGGACCGTGGCGATCGGTCACCTCGTAGGCGCACGCCACCCGCACGCCCACTTCGGCGCAGGCGTCGGCGATGAGGGTCAACGACCCTTCGATGGCGGAGGGTGAGGCATGGTGGTCCACGATGGCGGTGGTCCCCCGTTCCAGCGCCTCCAGTGCTCCCAGCATCGCCGACCAGTAGATCATGTCGTCATCCAGGGCGACGTCGAGACGCCACCAAACCTGTTCAAGGATGTCACCGAAGCTCTCCGGAGTCCGGGGGGGCGCGGGCATGCCCCGAGCCAGGGCCGAGTAGAGGTGATGATGAGCGCAGACCAACCCGGGGGTCTCCCGGCTCATGTCAGCGCCTTCGTCCCGTGGGATGGTATTTGTTGAAGGGAAGCCGGTTCCGCCACACCCCGTCCACTTGATAGAGAGCGGCGGCCACCGCTCCTGCGGTGGGCACGAGTCCGATCTCTCCCACTCCCTTGATCCCGTAGGGAGCATCGGGCTGGGGTTCCTCCACCAGGATCACCTCGACATCCGGCATGTCCTTGGCGCGGATGATCCCCAGGCTCCGAAGCGTCATGTTGGTGGGCCGGCTCTCGGAGTCGCAGGGGAAGTCCTCGCTCAAGGCATAACCGAGGCCCATGTGAACGGAGCCTTCTATCTGTCCTTCACACAGCACCGGATTGACGGCCTTGCCCACATCGTGAGCGGCCACCACCTTCTCGACCTTTCCGGTCTGCGGATCGGCGATCACCAACTGGCTGGCGTAACCGAAGGCGGAATGGATAATGGGATTCTCCAGTCCCTCCTTCAGGCTGTTGGTCCAGTCCACCGTCCACACCCCGTGATAGTCAACTCCCGGCTCGCACCCTCCCTCGAGCGCCTTGCGGCAGGCGTCGGCCACCGAACCGGCAGCCATGAGGGTGCCCCGTGAGCCGGTGGTCTGCCCGGCGCCCAACTCCCGGGAAGTGTCCACCAAGACCTCGATGCGGTCAGGGTCGATCCCCAGTTCTTCCACCGCAACCTGCAGGGCCACGGTGTGGACCCCTTGGCCCATCTCCGTCCAGCAGTGCCGGACTTCCACCTTGCCGTCGTGGCGGAAGCGCACCACCGAGCGAGAGACTTCGCGAAAGCCGTTGCCCAAGCCGGAGTTCTTCAACCCCAGCCCCACCCCAACGGCTTTTCCTTCGGCGATCGCCATGTCGTAATGAGGCTTTACCGCCTCAAGACAGCGCCGCGCTCCCCGCGATCCCTCGTCCATGATCTGTCCCGGCCCCCATATCGATCCCGGCTCGATTACATTTCGAGCCCGCATCTCCCAGCCGCTCAACCCCACCTTCTCGGCCAGGCGGTCCATTATCCCCTCCATGGCGAACTGGGCCTGGTTCGCCCCGAAACCCCGGAAAGCTCCGCACACGGAGTTGTTGGTGCGCACCGCCGCCGCCTCAACGTCGATTGCCTGGAAGGTGTAGGGACCGCTGGCATGGCCCGCCGCTCTCTCCAGCACCTTCATGCCCACCGAGGCGTAGGGCCCGGAGTCGCCCAGCATGCGGGCGCGGAGAGCGGTGAGTCTTCCCTCGGAGTCGCAGCCGGCCCACAACTCTATCCGGATGGGATGGCGCTTGGGATGGATGTGGAGTGACTGTTCCCGCGTGAGCGTACACTTCACCGATCTCCCCAGCAGGTGGGCAGCCAGGGCCGTCTGGGCCTGGTTGGCCATGTCCTCCTTACCCCCGAACGCCCCTCCGTTGGAGACCAACTCCACGGTGATCCGGGAGGAGTCCACGCCCAGGACCGAGGCAATCTGGTTCCGGTCGTCCCAGACTCCCTGGCCTCCCGAGTAAACATGGAGATCGCCGCTGGGGAAGGGGACCGCCACCGTCGACTCCGGCTCCAGGAAAGCATGCTCCACCCGCTGGGTCTGGAAGACCTCATGCACGGTGTGCGCCGATCCTGCCAGAGCGGCGTCGACGTCACCACGCTTGTACGCCGATACAGAAAGGAGGTTCCCGTCCAGTCCCCAAACGGCGTCTTGGGATGCCAGAGCCTGTTCGGGGTCGCTGACGGGCGGCAACACCCGGTACTGGATCCTCACAAGGTCGGCCGCCTCGCGGGCGGTCTGCACATCGGTGGCCACCACCATGGCCAGGACGTCTCCGGAATAGGAGGTCCGCCCCCCCACGGGTATGAAGACGGGCCAGTCCTTGTGGATGAGGCCCACCCGGAGTTCTCCGGGGACGTCGGCGGCAGTGATCACCCGCACAACCCCCGGATAGGCCTGGGCCTCCGAGGTGTCTATCGCCAGCACATCGGCTCGGGAGTGGTCGGTGAGCCGGAGAGCCCCGTGCAGCATGGTCGGGGAAGTCAGATCGTCGATGTAGGGCCGATCTCCCAGGGAAAGCTCCATGGCCTCATACTTCATGCCGTTCTTTCCCACTCCCCCGGGACGGGAAATCGTTGGAATGGGTTCTCCCGACGCCAAAAGTTCGATGGCTTCCACAATCTTGGTGTAGCCGGTGCATCGGCACAGGTGGGCGCCCAAACGGCCGTTGATGGTGCGCCGGTCCAGGGCCGAACCCTTCTGGTCGATCAGAGCCTTGGTCCTGATCACGATGCCGGGAGTGCAGAACCCGCACTGCAGAGCGCCGGTTGCGGCAAAACCCCTGGCCAGGCGGTCCCGCTCCACCTCGTCGAGTCCCTCCAGGGTCACAACCTCCTTGCCCTGCACCCTGGTCAGGGGCAACTGGCAACTGACCACCGCCTTTCCGTTGATCAGCACCGTGCAGCATCCACACTGGCCGGAGGGTGCGCATCCGTCCTTGGCCGAGAAGATCTCCAGTTCCTCTCTGAGAGCGGCAAGAAGATGGGGATGGCTGGCCCGAACCGAGACTGGCTCTCCGTTCAGAACGAAGGAAACGGTAGGTCGGGCCTCGATGAGGGTCATGATTACTCCAGTTCGGGGGGGAGGATCGCTCCTCTGGTCTCGCTGATCAACCGGTAGTGCTCCGGCACGCGGTACAGATCGAAGTTGAATACGTTTTCCTTGTAGAACTTGCAGAAGTCAAGGTCGATCCTGGCCACGGCCAACTCGTCGCCGTCCGTTATGGTCTGGCTGACTATCTGTCCGGAGGGCGCGATGATCACACTCTGGGCAATGTTCTCGACCCCCTCCTCGATTCCCGCCTTGGCGACCCCAACCACCCAGCAGCCGTTCTGGTAGGC
>CAYWGY010000005.1:13029-30310 GCA_964458055.1 uncultured Acidimicrobiaceae bacterium
GTTGTAGCCGATCAGTATCAACTCCGCTCCCTGCAAACCCATAACCCGGTAGGTCTCCGACCACCGCCGGTCGTTGCAGATGGCCATGCCGACTATCCCCCCGAATGCCCTCCACACTCCGAACCCGTCCGGACCGGGCTTGAAGTAGTAGCGCTCGGCGTGCTGGAAGGGCCTCCACTCCTGGATCTCCTCGTGTCCGGGGATGTGCATCTTGCGGAACTTGGCCACGACCGATCCGTCCCTCTCCACCAGGATCTGAGTGTTGTAGCGATGCGTCACCCCATCGGAGTCGGTGTGGGCCTCGGCATATCCCAGACAGAACCCGATTCCCAGCCGGGCTGCCTCGTCGAACAGGGCCTGTGTCGACTCCGAGGGCATTTCCTTTTCGTAAAAGGACATCATCTCTTCCTCGTCCTCAATGTACCAGCGAGGAAAGAAGGTGGTCAGTGTCAACTCGGGAAACACCAGCAATTCCACCCCCCGCTCGGCGCCTTCATAGAGGAGCGAAAGCAGGCGTTTCACCACATCGTCTCGGGTATCCTCCCGGGCGACAGGACCTACCTGTGCCATTCCGACGGTTAAGTTGCGACTCATGGCTCTTGAATGTAGCATCCTACTTTACAATTTGTCAAGTGTAGAAATGTCATCGGACCCAACACCACACGACCACCAAGTTGACGGAGCCGGTAAACCGGGCGAGTCTGGTCTGTGCCGACTCGAGTTCTTGGTGGAACCGTTCTCGGAGGGAAGGCCCGGACCCCACGTGCTGGGGGCCCTCGAGAGTTTGCGCAGCCGCGGGATCGAGGTCAACCAGGGTCCCTTCGGCAATACCGTCGCGGGGGACCGGCAAACGGTGACCGCCGCTATGTTGACCCTGATAGAGAGCGCCTTCGAGAGGGGGGCCTCGCGGTTGCTCATGAACCTGACCCAGGCTGGCGAGGATCAACCGGCGCCTCAGAGAGACCGAACCCTCCCTCCCATCCGGGTAGGAACAGAGTTGGAAGGCCAGGCAGCAGTCGATGCTCCCGGGGCCTGGCAGCATCCCATGACTGCCCCCACCCAGACCGAGGACATTCACGGGGCGGTCGAACGGATGATGGGTGCGGTGGAAGCCCAGATGGGTGGAGAACTGGGGGACCTTTCCAGGGAGAAGAAGCAGGCGGCGGTCCGCATTCTGGATGAGCAGGGCGCCTTTCTGATCCGTAAGTCCGTCGAGACGGTTGCCGAAGCCATGGGGGTGAGCCGCATTACGATCTACAACTATCTCAATGCCATTCGCGGCGATTAGGCCAAGCATGCGAGGAATGGCCCGCAGGCACTTCCTTCCGGACACCTTTGGTGGCGCGGCGTCTCATAGAGGCCGGCGATGACAACTTCTGACTCCTCGGCGCGGCGCTCCCGTTTGGGTACCCAGTTGCTCTCCTACAGCGTCCCGGCGTTGGCGGTGCTGGGCGCCTTTGCCATCGGAGCGGTGATGCTGTGGGCCCTTGGCGCCAATCCCTTCACGGGATTCTGGGCCATGGCCAAGGGGGCTTTCGGAAGTAGCGGCGCCCTGGTGGAGACCGCTCTCAAGTCCACCCCGTTGTTGCTGGTGGGAGTGGGTATCACCATCGCCTTCCGGGCGAATGTGATCAACATCGGCGGGGAGGGCCAGATGGTGTCCGGGGCCCTCGCCTCCACCATCACCGCGCTGGGGATGACCGACGTGCCCGCGTGGATCGCCCTTCCCCTGTCTCTGGCGGCAGGGGTTGCGGGAGGAGCGATCTGGGGCGCCATCCCGGGAGCCCTGAAGGCATACTTCGGTGTGAACGAGATCCTCAGCACCATCATGCTGAACGTGGTCGCCGTGCAGGCGATGAACTACCTGTTGCGAGCCCCCCTCATCGATCCCATGGAGATCGAGCGGGGCACGCGGATTCCCCAGACCGCCCGGTTGCCCGAGAGCACCGACCTGCCCCTCTTTGTCGAGGGAGGGCGACTGCACATCGGGCCGGTGATCGCGGTGGCGGTCGCCGTTGTGGTGTACATCCTCTTGTGGCGCACCACTTCCGGCTACCGGCTGCGTGCCGTGGGGCTCTCCAATGACGCCGCCCGCTACGCCGGGATGTCGGTGGAGAGGAACGTGGTCTGGGCACTCACTCTCAGCGGAGCCATGGCCGGACTGGCAGGCTCTATCCTCGTCCTGGGCGCCGAGGGACATCGCATGGTGACCGACGGAAGCACCATCGGATTCACCGGGAGCGCAGGTTTCAACGGCATTGTCACTGCGCTCTTCGGAGGTCTGCATCCCCTGTGGACCATCCCTTCCTCCTTCCTGTTCGGTGGCTTGCTGGTGGGAGCGATCGCTCTCCAGCGGGCCGCCCAGGTCCCCACGGCACTGGTGCTGGCGTTGAACGGCCTGGTGGTGCTGTTCGTGGTCAGCCTTGATCGTTACCGGCGCCAGTTGAAGGAGCGAGAAGAGCGTCGCATCTCCCAGATCTCGACGGCCACAGCAAGCGAAGAGATGGAGCAACCTTCATCCGAGGAGGACGATGACGATGGCTGACATTTTCAGCGGCGTGGTGATAGTGGCGACCCTGTCCTCGGGAATCCGCCTGGCGGTGCCGCTCCTGCTGGCGTCATTGGGTGAGGCGTTCGGACAGAGAAGCGGGGTGCTCAACCTCGGGGTTGACGGGATCATGCTGCTCGGCGCCTTCGGAGGCTATTACACGACCCTGAAGACCCAGAGTCCCTGGCTGGGCCTGGCGGTAGGCTTGGCGGTGGGCCTGGTACTCGGCCTGCTTTCCTCCGTGGTCAGCGTCTCGCTGCTAGCCGAGCAGGGCATCAGCGGCATCGGCGTCTACCTTTTCGGGCTGGGCATGAGCGACCTGCTGTTCCAGAAGTTGGTCGGCACTCCCCTGCCGGTGCCGTCATTCCCCAAGGCGCCCATCCCCGGGCTGGCCGATATCCCGGTGGTGGGGGATCTCTTCTTCAATCACAGCATCCCCATCTACCTGGCGTTCCTCGCCATCCCTGTGTGCACCGTGATCATCAATCGCACCCGTTTCGGGATGAACATCAGGGCAGTGGGCGAGAATCCCGAGGCGGCGGACTCCCAGGGAGTGAGCGTCACCAAGGTCCGGTATGCGGCCGTCACCATCGGAGGGGTGCTGGCGGGCGCGGCGGGGGCCGTCCTCGCCGTCGGCCTGGGGATATTCCAGCAGAATCTCACCAACGCGCAGGGCTTTATCGCCATCGCCCTGGTCTATTTCGGAGCCTGGCGGCCGATCGGAGTCATGGCCGGCTCCCTGGTTTACGGGATGGTCTCGGCGGTGGTCCTGCTGTTGAAGACACGGGGAATAATCCCGTTGGGCGCCTCCGACCTGGCCGCCATGATTCCTGCAATCATCACCGTTCTGGCGCTGGTGGTGGCGGCGCGGAGATTCCGGGCGCCAACTGCGCTGACCAAGCCTTTCATAAGGGGGGGATAGATGTCATTCCAGACAGCTCGTAACCGAACCCGAACTACCCAAGGAGCAAACCTATGAACACTTTCAGAAAATCTGGCCTTGCCAGGATGCTGGTGTTGGTGGCCGCCCTGGCCCTCGTGGCCGCTGCCTGCGGAGACGACGCCGAGGAGCCGGCAGCCACCACCGCCCCGCCACAGACCACGGCGGCTGACACCCCGGAGACGACAGCCGCGGCGCCAGACACCGACGAGCCTGCCGAGGAAGAGCCCGGGGAGATGATGGAGCCGATGGAGCCGCTGCGGATCGCGGTGGTTGCGCCGAGTGCCTCCAATGACCTGGCGTTCACACAGAGCATCGTGGATGCCGTTGACGTGATCGTCGCCGAACACCCGGGCACCGAGGTCGCTGTCACCGACGGGACCTTCATCGTGGAGGACGCCGCTGCGGCCATCCGTGGTTACGCCGAGGAAGGCTATGACCTGGTGATCGCCCACGGTTCCCAGTACGGTGGCTCCCTGCAGGAGATCGCCGGGGACTTCCCCGACACCGCCTTCGCATGGGGCACCGCCGCCGACACCTTCGGGCTGCCCAACGTCTCTGCCTACACCGCCGCCTCCGACGAGGGCGGATACGTCATGGGCGTTGCGGCCGCCTTGATGACCCAGTCGGGAGTGATCGGCGTGGTCGGTCCCATCGAGGTGGGCGACGCCAAGCTGTACGTGGACGGCTTCCACAACGGAGCGGTTGCCACCCGTGCCGATGTGACCGTGAACATCAACTACATCGGGTCGTTCAGCGACGTGGCGTTGGCTTCCGAAGCAGCCCAGGCTCACATCGCCTCCGGCGCGGATGTCCTTACCGGATCAGCGCAGATGGTGGTCGGCGCCGTGGGTGTCGCCCAGGCCAACGGCGCTCTCTGGTTCGGCACCCAGGCCAACCAGACCGCGCTTGCGCCCGACCTGGTGGTCGCCTCCCAGGTGTACAAGTGGGAAGTGGTCCTGCGTGAGATCATCTCCGACCTGGCATCCGGACAGATGGGCGGAGAGGCCTACGAGATCGACCTCGCCAACGGCGGACTCGTGATCGAGTTCAACGACGGCTTCGACCTCCCCTCCGACGTACGCGGCGCCGCCGACAGCACCATCGCCGGCATCATCGCCGGCAACGTCAACACCATGGAAGCCATGATGATGGAGCCGATGGAGCCGCTGCGGATCGCGGTGGTTGCGCCGAGTGCCTCCAATGACCTGGCGTTCACACAGAGCATCGTGGATGCCGTTGACGTGATCGTCGCCGAACACCCGGGCACCGAGGTCGCTGTCACCGACGGGACCTTCATCGTGGAGGACGCCGCTGCGGCCATCCGTGGTTACGCCGAGGAAGGCTATGACCTGGTGATCGCCCACGGTTCCCAGTACGGTGGCTCCCTGCAGGAGATCGCCGGGGACTTCCCCGACACCGCCTTCGCATGGGGCACCGCCGCCGACACCTTCGGGCTGCCCAACGTCTCTGCCTACACCGCCGCCTCCGACGAGGGCGGATACGTCATGGGCGTTGCGGCCGCCTTGATGACCCAGTCGGGAGTGATCGGCGTGGTCGGTCCCATCGAGGTGGGCGACGCCAAGCTGTACGTGGACGGCTTCCACAACGGAGCGGTTGCCACCCGTGCCGATGTGACCGTGAACATCAACTACATCGGGTCGTTCAGCGACGTGGCGTTGGCTTCCGAAGCAGCCCAGGCTCACATCGCCTCCGGCGCGGATGTCCTTACCGGATCAGCGCAGATGGTGGTCGGCGCCGTGGGTGTCGCCCAGGCCAACGGCGCTCTCTGGTTCGGCACCCAGGCCAACCAGACCGCGCTTGCGCCCGACCTGGTGGTCGCCTCCCAGGTGTACAAGTGGGAAGTGGTCCTGCGTGAGATCATCTCCGACCTGGCATCCGGACAGATGGGCGGAGAGGCCTACGAGATCGACCTCGCCAACGGCGGATTGGTTCTGGAGCCCAACCCGGCATTCGACATACCCCCTGACATGTTTGCCCAGATCGGCACCGTCATTCAGGGCATCATTGACGGCAATATCGATACAGGCGCCAACTAGCGCCGATAGGAAGAGGACCGATAGGGTGACCGAACGATGACCAGTCTCCTGGAGATGAGGGGAGTCGTCAAGCGCTTCCCCGGCGTGATAGCAAATGATCACATTGACTTTGATCTGCGCGCCGGGGAGGTGCACACCCTACTGGGCGAGAACGGGGCCGGCAAGAGCACCCTGATGAAGATCCTCTATGGGCTCTACCAGCCCGACGAGGGAGAACTCCTCATCAACGGGTCTCGCACCCGGATCGCCAGCCCCATCGACGCCATCGGTCACGGAATAGGGATGGTGCACCAGCATTTCATGCTGGTCCCATCCCTCACAGTCACCGAGAACGTGGCCATGGGCGCGGTCTCATCGAAGGCAGGACGCATGAACCTGCGAAGGGTTGCCGACCGGGTCCGGGAACTCTCGGAGTCCCACGGACTGGCTGTCGACCCCGACGCTTACATCTGGCAACTGTCGGTGGGAGAACGCCAGCGTGTGGAGATCATCAAGGCGCTCTATCGTGATGTCCAGCTACTGGTACTGGACGAACCCACCGCAGTGCTGACGCCGGGAGAGGTCGACCACTTGTTCAAGATTCTCCGGCAGATGGCCGCCGAGGGTCGCGGGCTCATCTTCATCTCTCACAAGCTCCACGAGGTGCTAGCGCTCAGCGACCGCATCACGGTGCTGCGCCATGGCCGGGTGATGGGGGAGGTGGACGTCGGCGAGGCCAACCGGGAGATGCTGGCCTCGATGATGGTGGGCCGACCGGTCCGGCTGGCCCCCGACAAGCCGCCCCTTGAGCCGGGCGGCGCCCGGCTGGATATCAGCGACCTCACCGTCATGGGTGACCGCGGCCTCCAGGCCCTGGACAACCTGAGCCTTTCGGTGCGGGAAGGTGAGATCCTCGGAATCGCCGGTGTTTCCGGCAACGGACAACGGGAGTTGGCCGAAGCCATCGCCGGTCTCCGGAAGCCGGTTTCGGGCTCTATCAAGGTGGACGGCGCCGAGGTGGTGGGCCGGAAACCCTCGGCGGTGAGAGCCGCCGGCCTGGCCTACGTTCCCGAGGAACGGGAACGGGACGGGGCCATCGGCGCATTCACAGTCTCGGAGAACCTGATCCTGGTCAATCATGACGAAGCCCCCATGAGTCGGCGGGGATTCCTGCGAAATGGGGAGATCCGGAGCCGCAGCCGGCAGTTGGTGGACGACTACTCGGTGGCCACCCCCGGTCTGGACGTCCCGGCTTCCAACCTCTCGGGGGGTAACCTGCAAAAGCTCATACTGGCCCGCGAGTTGTCGGGCTCGCCCTCGGTGCTGGTGGCGTCCCAGCCCACCCGTGGGGTCGACATCGGCGCGGCCGAGTACATCCATGACCGCCTCATCCAGCAACGCGGCTCCAAAACCGTCGCCATCCTGTTGATCTCCGAAGACCTCGACGAGATCCTGGGACTTGCCGACCGGATCGCGGTGATCTATGAGGGTCGGATCGTTGGCGAAGTCGATGCTTCCGAGGCAGACCGCCAGAAGATCGGCCTCATGATGGCCGGCGTTTCTGCAAACGGGGACTGATCGCCGGAGCGAATGTGACTACCGGTAGCAAAGGAGACCATGCATGTCCAATCAATTGGTAACGGCCGCCCTGGTTCAATCTGAGTGGACCGGCGACAAGGAATCCATGGTGGAAAAGAACGTCCGGTACGCCCGGGACGCCGCCGCGCAGGGCGCCAAGGTGCTGTGCTTCCAGGAGATATTCAACAGTCCCTACTTCTGCGCGGTGCAGGACAGCGAGTACTACTCATACGCCGAGTCCATACCCGACGGACCCACGATCCAGCGCATGATCTCTGTCGCCAAGGAGACGGGGATGGTCCTGGTGGTGCCCATCTACGAGGTGGTGGACGAGGGAACGTTCTTCAACGCCGCGGCCGTTATCGATGCCGACGGCACCTATCTGGGCAAGTACCGGAAGACCCACATCCCCCAGGTGAAGGGGTTCTGGGAGAAGTTCTATTTCCGCCCCGGCAACCTCGGCTACCCGGTCTTCGACACGGCAGTGGGCAGGATCGGCGTGTACATCTGCTATGACCGCCACTTCCCGGAAGGCTGGAGAGTCCTCGGACTCAAGGGAGCCCGCATAGTGTTCAACCCCTCCGCCACCACCCGCGGTCACTCCAAGCATCTGTGGCAACTGGAGCAACCCGCCGCGGCGGTGGCCAACGAGTACTTCGTGGGCGCTATAAACAGGGTGGGCGCCGAGGATCTCGAGGACACCGACTACTACGGTTCCTCATATTTCGCCAACCCCCGCGGCGAGATAGTGGGAGAGACGGCCTCGGACACCGAGGACGAGGTATTGGTGCGCCAACTGGACCTGGGACTCGTCGAAGAGGTGCGCCGCTACTGGGCCTTCTACCGCGACCGCCGTCCCGAGGTCTATGAACAGGTAGCCACGCCCTAGAAGAAAGGCACCTCCGCGGCAGGCACCTCGGGGCTCTTCTGGATCTCTATCTTCTTCATGTCGGCGTAGTTCCCCTTGATTTTGTAGGCGGTGGACAGGAAGCGCTCCAGTTCGTCCTCATCGATGCCCTCCGTGAGCCGACTCTCCAATACCTCGGATCGCTCAACCAGGTCCTTCAGAATCCGTTCGCCCTTGTCGGTCAATCGCAGATGGACCACTCGCTGGTCAACAGGAGAACGGTTCTTGCTTATCAAACCACCCTGCACGAGTTTGTTGACAACCCGGTTGACCCGTGACGGGTTGGTCGGGTAAAGGCGCGCCAGTCGTGAACCGATCCACTCGTCCTGGATCATAAAACCACGTAGAACAGCGAATTCCCAAGGGTCTAAAGGTCCAATCTCCTCTTTGACGGCCCTGTACAACTGGTTCATCAGGCTTCCTACCGAACCCCACAGATCCCATCGGGTAGGTGGCCACTCTGAGGACGCGGCTTCGCTCCATGCTGTCCGCAACTCCATATTCATCACCATGCCTTAGTCGAGTTTGCACTCCACCACCTACTTCTTCGGAAGCAACGTCTAGTCTAACTCACGACAAAACGGCTCGTTTTGACTACGCGTTAATTCGCACCTTTTTTATATTCGAATGTTTCTGCAAGTTCAACAGGTCTTCCGGCCCTCCCCGTAGGCACCGTACTTTCGACAGCGCCTCGCCCTAGCCACCAGGGGTCGGGACGGAGGTCCCGGACCCTTCGGATTCACCACCGGGAAGGCCATTGTCCCGCTTCACCCACAGGGTGCGCTGGGGGAAGGGAATCTCGATGCCGGCCTTGTCAAAGGCGTCCTTCAATCGAATCCGGAGTTCCCTGGCGGTCGCCCACTGCTCGCCTGCCTCCGTCTTGGCCATCAGCCGGATAACGACAGCGCTCTCCCCGAATCCCTGGACACCGACGACAGCCGGCTCTTCTATGATGGTGGCGTTCGGCAGTTGCTCCCTGTACAGGCCGTCGGCCACAGCCTCGATGACGGAGATCGCCTCGGTTAGGTCGGTGTCGTAGGCGACCTCGATGTCCAGCACCGCCCGCGACCAGTCGTGCGACATGTTGGCCACCCGCCGGATCTCCCCGTTCGGTATGTGCCAAAGGGTTCCGTTGACGTCCCTCAGTTGGGTGGTGCGGAGTTTCACTTCCTCCACCACTCCGGCGGTGCCGTCGAAATCCACGACGTCGCCCACCCCGTACTGGTCCTCCAGCAGCATGAACATCCCGGAAAGGAAGTCCCTGACCAGACTCTGGGCTCCGAAGCCCACTGCCACACCCACGATTCCGGCGCCGGCGATCAATGGCCCCAGGTTCACGTCGAATTCGGCCAGGGACATCATCGCAGCCAGCCCGTAGATCACGATGGTGGACACGGACCGGAGCAGAGCCCCCAGGGTCCGGGTGCGCTGGCTGCTCCGCTCCTGTTGCTCGATCAACAGCCTGGCCCGGCGCACGGCAACTTCCTTGAGGTCCGCCCCGCCACCGGAGGCTTCTCTCGAATCCCGCCCCGCCTTCTCCGCGGCAGAGGCGCGCCGGCTCAACCAACCCTCCACAGCCCGATCCAACCACCTCTTGATGAAACGGTTGATCCCCCAGGCGGCCGCCAGGATGACCAGGACTTTCACAGGGCGAGCAGCCAACTCGGCCAGCCGCGCCGCATCGCTGCTGCCCGTCAGATCAAAGACCACGGTGCACACAATCCCCGAGTCGACTCCGCATACATCGGCAACCGCCTGTGCGATCACGAGAGACATTCCTCCACCTCCGCTGGTTGGCACATAGCGATCCTAATAGGGTGAAGGCCATGTTGACAGGAGATAACAACCAACCATCCGGATGCCGGGGTTCCCTCACAGCCTGATTGGATAAGGTCAGGTAAGAGACATCATGAGGTTCATAAACCGCTCCCATGCAGGAAAGAAACTGGCCCGCCTACTGGACCATCTGAGCGGGCATTCCACCGTGGTGCTCGGACTTCCCCGCGGGGGCATTCCTGTTGGCTTCCAGGTGGCCCGCCGGCTCTCAGCGCCGCTGGAAGTGCTGCTGGTGCGAAAACTCGGCGTGCCTTTCCAACCGGAACTGGCGATGGGAGCGATCGGAGAGGGAGGGATACGGATCACCAACGAGGGGCTGTCCAAGCGCCTGGGCATCAGCGACGCCGAGATCAAAGAGGTGGAGCGCAGGGAGAGGAAGCAACTCGCCCGGCAGGCGGAACTGTTCCGCCGGAGCCGCCCGGCTGCCGACTTGGAGGGAAAGACGGCAGTCATCGTGGACGACGGAATTGCCACCGGGTCTACCGCCCTGGCCGCCTGCCCCATCGCCCGCCGCCTGGGAGCCGCCCGGATCGTGATGGCAACGCCGGTGGCGCCTCGGGAGGCCCCGCGGATCTTCGAGGATGCCGCCGATGAATTCGTGGCGGTCGCCACCCCCCGTAGATTCGCCGCCATCGGCTTTTTCTATGCCGACTTCCGGCCCACCACCGACCGAGAAGTGATCGAACTGCTGGAACAGGCCCGTCGGGAATAGGCCTATCTCCAACACCGGGGTGGTGCCCCCGACAGGCTGCTGCTATTCGGTGATGTGAACCCTTCGGGCCTTGCCGACCTCCTGGCGGGGTAGTTCCCCTGGGTTGCTGACCGTCACCTTCACTCTGAGTCGCACAGCCTCAAGCAGTTTCCTTTCCAATCTCCGCGCAATCGCCCGCCGATGGTCCGGCGTGTCCGGTTTTCGCAACTCCACCTTGGCTTCGATCTCGGTAAGGACTCCCCGCCTGTCCACATGGATCGCGAACTGGCCGCCAACTTCGGGAGCTTCCAACAGCGCGGTCTCAATTTCGCGGGGATACACATTGACACCCCGAACAATCAGCATGTCGTCGACCCGCCCCCACAAGCGGTCTATGCACCTGAACGGCAACCCGCCGACCGGTGGCAGGATACGGGTTATATCACCAGTCCTGTACCTGATCACCGGCTGCGCCTGCTTGGTGAGGGTGGTGATCACCAACTCCCCGAGTTCGCCATCGGGCAGGTTCCTGCCGGTGGATGGGTCGATAATCTCCGGGTAGAAGTGGTCTTCCATGACAACCAACCGACCTTTGTGTCGGCTCCATTCCGACGCCACGCCCGGGCCGATGACCTCTGACAAGCCGTAGATGTCGCAGGCGCTGAACCCTCCGCCCCAAGCCAGTTCTATCTTCTCTCTCATCCCTTCTGACCAGGGCTCCGCCCCGTGTATTCCCCATTCAAGGGAGAGCGAGTCCAGCAGGCCCCTTTCGGCGGCCCTCTCGGCAAGCAGCAGCGAATAGGAGGGTGTGCATGCCAACCCGGTGGCGCCAAGATCGGCCAGCATCTGAACCTGGAAGCCGGAGTTGCCACCGGAGGCGGGAATAGCCGTGGCGCCCAGAGCCTCCACACCAAAATGAAGACCCAACCCCCCGGTGAAGAGACCGTAGCCGTAGGCAATGTGGATCACCGACTTCGAGTCGGCGCCGGCCAAGGCCAGAGACCGGGCGTTGACCTCAGCGAAGGTGCGCACATCGGCGCCGGTGTAGGCCCCTATGGTGGGCTTGCCCGAGGTCCCCGATGAAGCATGAACCCGGACCACTTCCTCCATCGGCGCCGCCAGCATCCCGAAGGGATAGGACTCCCGGAACTCAGCCTTGGTCGTCATGGGCAATTGGTTCACCTCATCCAGGGATCGCAACGCACCCGTCGAACCCAGTTTGTTGCGCCAAAAGGGAGTATCAACCCGCCGGAGGCGGTCGAGTAGGGCCATCAGCCGCTTCCCCTGGGTGATGCGCATCTGGTCCGGCGTCACCGAGAACAACTCTGCTGGATAGAGACCTGTTTCCATACCAGTTCCCACTCTATCTCCTCCCCATGTGAACCGGCGACCACAACCTGCAACCTCGGGCGCCCGCTCACGTCCGACTTTCCGCAGACTGGAATGCTGCCTGATCGATTCCATGTGCTCCCGCGCCCGTCCGGTCGGGTTAGGATACTTCCTGCCCAGCCACCCGAACGGAGGAGTCTCCCTTGGTAGTTCCAATGACCGACCTGGCCGCCGAATACCGGTCGTTGAAAACCGAAATCCATGAGGCCATGACCCGGGTTCTGGACAGTGGCCTGTACGTCCTCGGCGAGGAGTTGGAAGCCTTCGAGGAAGCCTTCGCCAGCTACGTCGGCGCCCGCTACGCCATTGGAGTCGGCTCCGGCACTGCTTCGTTGCACCTGGCGCTGGCCACCCTGGGTCTCGGACCGGGAGACGAGGTGATCACCGTTCCCAACACGGATAATCCCACGGCATCGGCAGTGACCCACACCGGAGCCACGGTGGTGCTAGCTGACACAACCGAGGACACGTTCACGATGGACCCCGAGAAGCTGGAGGAGAAGATCACCCCTCGTACCAGGGTGATCATCCCCGTCCACCTGTTCGGGCATCCGGCCGACATGGATCCCATCTGCGAGATAGCCGAACGGCACGGCATCACCGTGTTGGAGGACTCTGCCCTGGCCGTGGGTGGCGAGTACAAGGGGCGCCGCACCGGAACCTTCGGACCGCTGGGATGCTTCAGCGTGGCGCCAGGGAAGATCCTGGGAGGGTACGGCGATGGTGGAATGGTGGTGACCAACGATCCCGATCTCGCTCATCGGATTCGCGTACTCCGCAACTACGGTCACGCTCCCGGGATAAGGCTTTCGGGCAAGGACCTGACCGGAGGCAGTGGATGGAAGGTCCTGGAGGAGGGTTTCAACCAGCGCCTCGACACCCTGCAGGCAGCCGTACTCGCAGCCAAGCTACCCACCCTGGAAGACCGGATCGCCCGTCGCCGGCGAGCCGCTGCCCTGTACCGGGAAGCCTTCACCGGCACCCCCGTGACCCCGGTGCACGAGGCGCCATGGGCCCGCCACGTGTATTTCGCCTACAACGCCATGGTCCCTGCGGAGGCTCGCGACGAGGCTCGACAACACCTGGCCTCCCGGGGGGTGGCCAGCCGTCTCTACTACAACCCTCCCCTCCATCTCCACCCCGCCTACCGGTGGATGGGGCTCGGCCCCGGATCCATGCCGGTGGCGGAACGAACGGCCTCCCGGATGATCGGCCTGCCCTGTTTCCCCCAGATCACCGACTCTCAGGTGGAGGAAGCCGCATCCACACTTTTGGAATTCCTCCAATAGCAAGAGGCCGCGGCTCTGCGAGGATCCCAAGGAGCGGACTCCACCGAGAACCTACGGAAAACCCCGGTCGGTGACCCCGGAGACTCTCCCGTCTCCAGTTGACTCGAGGGCGGTCCCCACACGGCCAGTGCCCGGTTGGGGCTTCCCTAGGAAGGCTCGGACAGTTCCATGGCCAGTGCCTCGGGGGTGAGGTTCTCTGATCGCGTCCGGAGGTCGAGGTAGAGCACCGTCCCGATCACTGTTGCGAAGGGCACGAACCAGACACTGGCGAGGACTGTCAGGTAGTAGGGAAACAGCCAGGAGAGGACCATGATGGGAGGGACGATCACAGCCACTGACAGCAGCAGCACCCTGGTTGCCCGCCAGATATTCGGTACGACAAGTTGCCAGGACCTCCGCAGAGAGGCCACTGCTCCCGCACCCTCCACCATCACCGCCATGGGCGCCACCAACCAAGCAATGGCCAGCGCTATGGCAGGCAGGAGCATCACGAAAGTCCACACCAGGAACGGCAAGAGTACCCGGGGAGGCGCCGCCAAGGGGTTGTCGGCGTAGAGGTTCAACTCCTCGAGCATCCCGGAGGCCACGATGCTGAGGATGACCGTGCCGATGGCGATCATAACCATGGCCACGGCCGCCACCGCCAAACCGGAGAGCACCAACATTCCCAACAGCCGCCAGTACCTGCCCCACGCCGCCCGGACAGCCTCGGCTGCGGTGGGGCCGAGTTCGACACACTGGGAGGCAGCGATCAATACGAAGGCGCCGGTTGCCAGCAACTCGGTAAAGAGCAACGCCACGGTCATGAGCGCTCCGATGCCGGGAAGCCACTGCAATAGCGAGGGAATCGCCACCAGGACCAGGGACACGGACATCAAGGCGCCGAACCGACTCTTGTAGAGTCCCCACGAGAGACCGACTACCTCTCGTACCTCTAATGGGCGCAAACTCAGCTCCTTTCCCAGGCGCCAAGCAGGGAGGCTAATAGCCCACCGGATTCACTCGACCCCTCTTCGAGGGCCGGTTTCACCCATGCTGAAAGGCAGGCGCCATTCTCATTCGGCATTACGGGACAGTTCTTCAACGAAGGCATCCGGGCTGACACCGGCTTCTTGTGCCCGCAGATCAAGGTAGACGGCCAAACACCAGGTCGCCAGGAAAGGGGTGACGGCCAGCACCCAGAACACCAACCCGATGCCCCAGGGAATCCAAAAGACCATCAACATCGTGCCGAGAGCCAACAGTCCGGGAAGCAGCACCCCCACCCCGAAAGTCCACCACCCCCGGTCTTTTACCAGCCGCCAAGACCTCCCCAGACTCTGCAGAGGACCGAGGTTCTCCGCTACCAACGCCGGAATGAAAACCAGCCACCGGACAGCGAGGACGGTTGTTCCGATGAAAACGCCGCCGAATAGGCCAACGGCCAGGAGGACTGCCCAAAACAGAGTCACGGACAACATCGGTTCGAGTACAACCAGAACCAAGCCGACCAGCAACCACAGTCCAAGGAACACCAGTTCCACGAGGACCACGGACCCGACGACTCCGCCCAACATGGGCAATGCGAACGACCTGATCAGGGAGAGTCCTGATGACCGGGCGCCCCTGAGGTGCAGCCAAGCCACATGGATGCACATCGCCGCTCCCAGGCACTGGAACATGGCCCCTCCCAGATCAATCAGCCAAGCCCCAACGTCACCTGGTTCCGGCTCTCCCGCCAGGTAATAGAGCCAACCGGCCGGGACGGCTGACGTCGCACTCACCAGCACCAGAGGAACGAAGCGCTGCCGAAGCAAGCCGAAGGCAGTGGCCCAGGTGTTGCCCACTGGTCCAGGCCGGACGCGCCTGTGCGGCCGGGGCCGGTCTGGAAGCCACTGACGACTATCCCCCAGCGTCCTGGTGGTCTTCTCCTGCGAATCCTCTGTGCCACTCGGGATCAAACACGAGTTCCTCTGCCGGGTCCTTCTCTAATCCTATGGCCCGGAGCCAGCCGCCGGGAGTCCCTGTATTGGTGTTCCACGCCCTCCCTGCTCCTGAACAGGGGCTTGTGAAGATCATGCGCGGGAGGAGTCAGGTTCCAGGCGGCGGGGTGCCTTTGGATGTGACCGATGCGGGAGGCTCTCGACTTCCGCAAGCGGCCGATCCGTGGTCCGGTAGCCCGGGGGCGTCGAAACCTCAGGAGAGGAGAGTACGGTCCGGCGGGAGGACTGCAAGTGCTAATGACTGACCCGCGCCCGCGGTTAGAGGGAACCGAAACGGCGGACCACCCATCTACTTCCCAGCAGAGTTGTCATGAAACCCACCAGCAGGCCGGCGACCAGAATGACCCATGGGCCGACGCCGAGGGCCACCGTGCCGAAGGCGGTGTTGCCGAAGGGTGTGTAGACGATGCTCACCTGTAGGAGAAGGCTCACCGTTACCGAGATCCACAGCCACTTGTTGGTGAACGGGGGCATCTGCTCCTGCACCCGGATGACCAGGAGGCGCAGGTACTCATGCATCACAAACCCGGTGAAGACCATGGTGCGGGCCGTCTCCAGATCCCAGAGGTCGAGGGCAATGAAGAAGGTAACCAGGAGGATCACCGAGACGATGACTCCCACCGTGACCACCAGGGCCCCCATGGACCGTCCCAGCACAGCTCCGTGGCTGGGGGGTCTGCGCATGGCGCCCTTGGGAGCGGGGTCCACCGCCAAGGCGACGGCCGGCCCCGAGTCGGTGACCAGGTTGATCCAGAGGATCTGGACAGCGGTTATCGGAAGGTAGCCGAACACGGTCGAGACCAGGACCACCAGGACCTCGGCAAGATTGCCCGTGAGCAGGTAGTTCACGAACTTCTTGATATTGCCGAAGATTCGGCGCCCCTCTTCCACCGCCGACACCATGGTCGCGAAATTGTCGTCCAGGAGCACCATGTCGGAGGTGTCCCTGGCCACATCGGTGCCCTTGATTCCCATGGCGATCCCAACGTCGGCGTTGTGGAGGGCCGGAGCGTCGTTGACCCCGTCGCCTGTCATCACGACCACGTCGTGGTTCTCCTTGAGGGCTCTCAGGATCTTCACCTTATGCCCAGGTTCGGCCCTTGCGAAGATGTCGGTGTTCTCGACCACCTCTCGCATACGCTGGTCGTCCATGTCGTCCAGCATCCGGGCCTCCATGGTCTCTCCCTCCATGCCCACTTCCCTCCCGATGGCAGCGGCGGTCAGCGTGTGGTCGCCAGTGATCATCACCACCCGGATGCCGGCCCGGCGGGCAGCCGCAATCGCTTCGGAAGCCTCTGCGCGGGGAGGATCGCTCATCGCAGCCAGACCGGCGAAGACAAGGCCCTCCTCGGTTGGCTCGGTGCCGGCATCCTGCGACTTGTAGGCCAGCGCAAGGACCCGGAGAGCCTGTCCGGCCAACGTCCGATTCTTCTCCACCAGGGCGGCTCGCTGCTGGTCGGTTAGCGGGACCACTCCCTCGGGCATGGCCAGACGCTCACAGAGCGGCAGGACCGCCTCGGGAGCCCCCTTCGTGAGCATCAGTCCCTGTGCGTCATCGGAATGGTCCACCACCACCGACATCATCTTGCGTTCCGACGAGAACGGTATCTCGGCGGTCCGTTCATAGCCCTCCAGCGAGGCGCCGGCGCCTTCGGCGAACTCCAGCAATGCCGTCTCGGTGGGATCACCTACATAGCCGTGCTCCGGGTGCCGGTGGGCGTTGTTGCACAGACCCGCCGAAAGCACGGCCATCCGGAGCGGTCCGTCCGCATCCCCCTCGGAGACCTGCTCGGCGGCGATGTCCCCTGACACGGTTGAAACCTGGCGCACAGTCATCCGTCCCTCCGTGATGGTGCCGGTCTTGTCGCTGCAGATCACCTCGGCAGCGCCCACGATCTCCACGACCGGCAAGGAACGCACCAGGGCTTTCCTCTCCAGGATCCGACGCGTCCCGAACGCCAGCGCCAGGGTCAGCACCACCGGCAGCCCCTCCGGCACTGCCGCCACCGCCAAGGCCACGGCAGTGATGAATGTCTCCAGCAGGGTCAGATCTCCGATCAGGAGTTGGAGTCCCGCCACGAT
>CAYWGY010000006.1:0-7730 GCA_964458055.1 uncultured Acidimicrobiaceae bacterium
GCCCAACGGGGTGAATCACCTCCGGGTTATGGCGGCGTTCAGGGACGCGGCGCCGCAGGCCCGTGTCGAGGACCTCCGTCCGGGCACCGTGAGCCTGGCTGTGCAGGGACCCGGTGCGACGGAGAAACTGGCGGCGATCCTGGGGACTCCCCCGGGACCCTTCCGGGTTGTGGATACCTTCTACGGCGAAGGCAGGGTCCAGGCGGCGGGGACCGGGTACACCGGTGAGCGGGGAGCGGAGTTGGTCACGGACCCTGACACCGGGGAGGCGCTGGCCCGCACCCTCACGGATGCGGGAGTCAAACCCTGCGGCCTGGGTTCCCGCGACCTCCTCAGGTTGGAGGCCGGATACCCCCTCTGGGGACACGATCTGGACGAGGACACCACTCCCCTGGAGGCGGGTCTGGGCTGGGCGGTCAGGTTCAACCGCGACTTCACCGGGCGCCGGGCGCTGGAGAGGGCTCGCGCCCGGGGTCTGGAGAAGAAGTAGGTCTCCTTCCGCATGCCTGACCGCCGCATTCCGCGAGAGGGTTACGCTCTCAGGTCCGGTGGCTCCTCGGGGATGGTGTCCAGCGGCAATTTCAGCCCGATGCTGGGAGTGGGAATCGGCATGGGATACCTGTCGACGCCTCTGGAGGCTGCCGGAACCGTGGAGGTGGAGGTCCGCGGTCGCTGGGTGACCGCCGAGGTGGTGGAAGGACCCTTCTACCGGCGGAGTTGAGGTCGCCCCGGCCCATGTCGCAGGGGGCGCCGATATGGATCTCCGACGGTCTTCCGGCCGTTGCCCGCCGGGAGTTCTTGTCCCGGGTTCCGCCCGGCGCCGTCAGCCGCCGACCGCTGATCGGGGGAGTGACGGTGTGGGGAGGGCCGCCTCCGCCGGGCGCCACGGTGGCTGTCGGGTGTCCCAACCGGTTGGGAGTCTACGAGACCCTGCCGCCGGAGGAAAGGTGGGAGGAGGTGTGGTGGTGGTCCGATCCGCTGTGCGCTCACCGGTCCGCATACGGGGACGCTCCCAGGGTGAGACAAATCCGATCGCCGGTTCCCCTCCCGCCGCCGGATGCGATGGATGAGGCGGCCGAACGGTGCGAGTGGGCGGCCGACTACCTGGCTCGCAGGTTCCGCCAGATCAGGGGGCTGCACACTCCCGACGTCCCTTCCGGGAGGCGCTTTCCCCTGCTGGTGGGTGCGCCGCCGTTTCCCATACTCGAAGGTGTGGCCGAGGAGTTGCTGGCGCCGGAGGGACCCGTTGACGGATGGCCGGGACTGTTGTTGTGCGAGGTGGGCTGGTGGCAGTCGAGATCGCGCCTCGACGCTCTGGTGGAGGCGGTGGGCCGGGCGGCTCGCGGAGAGCGGCCGGAGAAGATGGGGCCGGCCGAGAGAAGGTGGCCCCCGGGCAGCCGGTGACCGGCTAGCGGCCCCAGGAGGATACGGAGGCGCCGGCGCTCCGGTAGGCGGGAGCGATCCTCCGTTCCCACAACTCACCCTTCAGGCTCTCGTTGCAGAACCCCGATTCCAGGGCCCGGCGAGTGACCGTTGCCAGGTCGTCGACCCCGAAACCGTTGTGCTCCACCGCCAGGGAGAACTCATGGGTCGGGGAGGTGCTGCTCATCAACCGGTTATCGGTGTTGAGGGTCACCGCGAACCCGGCCCGGTGCAGCATTCCCACCGGGTGCTGTGCGGGGGTCCAACCCTTGGTGTCGAGGTTGGACTTGATGCAGATCTCGAGAGGAAGGCGCCTCTCCAGGACCTCGGCCGCCACCTCGCCGGTCGACACTATCTCGCCGGCGGCCACCGAACAGTCATCTATCACCTCGACGCCGTGGCCGATGCGCTCTGCTCCGCAGGCCATGGCGTCGGCGATGCTGTGCGCTCCCGCAGCCTCTCCGGCATGCAGGGTTATCCGGATCCCTGCGTCGAGGGCGGCCTCTATGGCCGGTAGGTGCTCCACCGCCGGGTAGCCGTCCTCGGGGCCGGCCAGATCGAACCCGACCACTCCCATGGGGGCGGTGCGGGCCGCCAGGCGGGCCGTCTCCATGGAGGTGGCGGTGTTCCGGAGAGAGCAGAGTATCAGGGACCATTCCATGCCGCTGTCGCGGGCGCCGTCGTCCAGTCCCTCGGCCACCGCTTCCACCACTTCGAACGGGCTCAAGCCCTCCCGGATGTGCAGATGGGGAGCGAAGCGGATCTCGGCATACACGACGCCTTCGGAGGAGAGGTCCTCCACCGCCTCTGCGGCCACCTCTCGCAGGGCCTGCCGGGTCTGCATCGCCGAAACGGTGTGGTGAAAGGCCTGGAGGTAGCGCTCCAGGCTGTGGGCGCCCGATTGGTGGAACCAGTGGCCCAGGAGGGCGGGATCCGCTACGGGGAGGACGTGGCCCGCCCGGTCGGCCAACCGGTGGAGGGTGTCGGGGCGCAGGCTCCCGTCGAGATGTTCGTGGAGGATGACTTTGGGCAGGGAACGGAGCATCCGGCTTTGGTCGGAGGGGCTTTCACGCCAACATTAGGGCGGTGGAATCTCTTGCCGGTCAACTCCTGGTGGCATCCCCGCGTCTGGTGGACCCCAACTTTGCCCGGACCGTGGTGGCACTCTTGAACCACGACGAGAAGGGAGCGATGGGCCTGGTGATCAACCGGCCCACGGAGGTGCCGGTGTCCGATCACCTTCCCGAGTGGACGAGTCGTCTCGCCTCTCCGCCGGTGGTGTTCTACGGGGGCCCCGTCGAGAAGTCGATGGCCATCGGGTTGCGGGAGAGCTTCGACATCGGCATCGGGACTACGCCTCTGCGGGGGGTGCGCATGGTGGACTTCTCCGATGGTGAGGATGAGGGCCAGGGGCTGGTGAGAGTTTTCGCCGGATACTCGGGTTGGGGGCCCGGACAACTGGAGGACGAGATCGCAGAGGAGTCGTGGATCACCGTGGGAGGGTTTGCCGGCGATGTGTTCTCTGCCTTACCTCAGGGCCTGTGGGCCGAGATCCTGGGACGCCAGCCCGGAACCTTAGCTCTGCTGGCTTCCATGCCCCTCGACCCCGAACTGAACTGAAAGCCTCACCCCAACGGCGCCGAGCCACCAAGCCTTCCCCTCCCGGAACCGCCGCACCATCCCGCCCCCGCCCCCCGGCAACCCAATATCTTGGGATTCCCCTCCCGACCCGCCTCCGCCGGTCCGAATCCGGGTTGGCTAGTGCGAGCGCGGGCCTGATGGGGGCCCCGCTCGGCAGGTGGCTGTTCCGCCCCCTTGCCCGGTGAGGGCCAATCGAGGGTGGAGGCCTGGTGATGATCTGGGGTGTCCGGACACCTGCAAGATGTTTGTCCTTCACAGTGTGGGATGGGGGTGGGACAAAATGTCAACGCCGCGAGCAGCGTCATTTTTCCGACATAGCGCCATGTTTCCCAACTTGTCGGGCACGGGCTTCGCTGCGCCCATCCGGGCAAGGGGCCGCGGAGTGCTGTCCGGGTCCTATTCTGGACCTTGTGGTGACCAAGGTTCCCAGGTTGCGGAAGTCCATTGTAGGCCACCCTCCCGGACTCAGCGTGGAACGGGACATGTGGAAACAGGGCCTGGACATCGTGGCGGGTATGGACGAGGTGGGGCGGGGCGCCTGGGCCGGTCCCATCACCGTGGGTGCGGCGGTACTGCCCAAGGACCGGCGGGTCTACAAGGTGAGGGACTCCAAGCTCCTGCGCCCTGCGGAGCGGGAAGCGCTGTTCGGGAGGATCGCCCGATGGTGTGATACCTGGGCGGTGGGGCACGCCAGCGCGAAGGAGTGCGATGACTTGGGCATGTCGGAGGCACAGCGACTGGCGGCCCGCCGGGCGCTGGAGGGACTCCGGACCCCGGTTGACGGAGTCCTGCTGGACGGCAGGTGGGACTTCGTGGGGCATCCGCGCACCCGCCGCATCGTTGGTGGAGACCGGACCTCGCTCTCGATCGCCGCCGCCTCCATTCTGGCCAAGGTGACCCGCGACCGGATAATGCGGGAGGAAGCGCCCAGCTATCCGGTGTACAACTTCGAGGACAACAAGGGTTATCCCTGTCCGATCCACAGGGCGGCCCTTCACGCCTGCGGTCCGAGCGTCATCCACCGACGGTCGTGGGTGTTCATGGACGGGCTGGTGTGGACGGGGGTGCCGAGGTACCGGCGTCCCGACCCCCAGGGTCTCCTGCCGTTCCCGGCCTCTACCGACAAGCCTGCCGGGGACTGACTCGCCACTCGCCAAAAGGACTTCCCTCCCGGCACCCGCCATATAGAATCGAAGGCAAGTGACAACACGGACCCCCACCCGTCGTAGGGTAAGCGGGCGGAGGCGGGAGTCCTCACGGAAAGTCAATAAGGCGGCTCGAAGGAAATCGGCGCCCGAACGGCCGGCAACTCCACCCAAGGTCAAGCCGCCCCTGCGCGGGCGGTTGTGGGCGGCCATGCAGTCTCGGATGGGCAAACTGTCCTCGGAGGTGTGGGGAGGGGTGTTGTTGCTGCTCTCGTTGTTCCTGACGATCTTTCTGGTCGGCGCCGGTGGAGAGTTGGGAGTGAGCCTGAGGGACGCTCTCACCTATCTGCTGGGCCAGTGGTCCCCCCTGGGTCCCCTTGCCCTTCTGGGCATGGGCCTGGTGCTGGTTCTGGGCAGGGCGGACATCAGCAAACGGCGGCTCTTCTTCGCGGTCGGCTTGTTCTTCGTCTCCACCATGGGACTGTTTCACCTGCTGACGGGCGCCCAGCCGCTGGCCGAAGGGGCTGAGGTTGTCCGGAGCCGGGGGGGAGCGATCGGCGCCCTGGTGGCGTTCCCGCTCCAGAGGGCGATGGGCTCGGCCGCCACCTTCGCCCTGCTGGCCGTTGGGGTCACCACCGCTGTCCTGTTGGCGACCAGGACTTCCCTGAAAGACTTCCTGCTGGCAATGGGTGATCTGCTCACCCTGGCACGGCAATCCTTGCGCGCCCGCCGCACTGTGACCCACACCCGCTACCCCGGAATGCCCGGCGAGGCCGCATCCTCCTCTCCGGGCATCCCGGTGGAGTCCGCCGCCGCTGCCGCTAAGGGTCGGACCCGCCGCCGCTGGTGGAAGAAGAGGTCGGTCTCCGAGGGACCGTGGCCGATCGCCCCGGTGATCCAGGTGCCGGAGACCGAGGCGCAGCCGGTGGTGGAGCCGTCTGTCCCGGTATTGGAGGCAGAGAGTCTCCTGGAAAGCGAGCCCCAGGTGGAGGAGGACCTGGCGGAGCCGGAGGCCGATCCGGCGCCGACGACGGAGAACCCCCCTGTCGGACGACCTCGCCTCCAGGTGGTCCGGGAGCCGCCGGTGGACGAACCCACCCGCCCGGGTCCAGGCGGCAAGCCGGCGGCCGATGTCCACTCCAAGCCTCCCCGGGCGGAGGTCGACGACCAGCCCGACCCCTACCGACTGCCCCCGGCGCGGCTGTTGAGCAGGGGAGGAAACACCGGAGGTGACAACGACGGGCTGAACCGGACGGCTGCTTCCCTGCGCCAGGCGCTGGCCGACCATGGCGTGGATGCCCGCATCACTGGTGTGGTGTCGGGTCCCTCGGTGACCCGGTTCGAGATAGAACTGGCGCCGGGAGTGAAAGTGCAGAAGCTCTCTGCGCTCTCCAACGACATAGCCTATGCCCTGGCCACTCCCGATGTCCGCATGCTGGTCCCCATTCCCGGCCGGTCGGCCATCGGTATCGAGGTGCCCAATACCCGGCGCCAGATCGTAAGGCTGGGCGACATCCTCTCAAGTTCGCGGGCGAAGGCGGCCCGCCACCCTCTGGTGGTCGGCCTGGGGATGGACATTGCCGGAAAACCCGCCCTGCTCAACCTGGCGGAACTCCCCCACGTGCTCATCGCCGGTGCAACCGGTGCGGGGAAATCATCCTGTATCAATTCCATTATCACCTCACTTCTCATGCGTACCCGTCCCGAGGACCTCAGATTGATCCTCGTGGATCCCAAGCGGGTGGAGTTGAGCCAGTACCAGGGCGTCCCTCATCTTCTCACCAGGGTCATCACCGATCCCAAGAAGGCGGCCGAAGGGCTGAAATGGGTGGTGGCCGAGATGGATCGTCGCTACGACCTGTTGGCGGAGGCGCAGGTCAGGGACATTTCGGGATATGCGGCCAAATGGGGGGAGGGTCAGCTGGATCGGGACCGGTTCGACCGCTTCCCGTATCTGGTAGTGGTGGTGGACGAATTGAACGACCTGATGATGGTGGCGGGGCGAGAGGTGGAGATGGCGATCGTGCGGATTGCCCAGATGGCCCGGGCGGTTGGCATCCACCTGGTGCTGGCGACACAGCGCCCCTCCGTCAACGTCATAACGGGGGTGATCAAGGCCAACGTCCCCTCCCGGTTGGCATTCAGCGTGGCCTCCCAGACCGACAGCCGGGTGATCATAGACTCGGTCGGCGCCGAGAAGCTCGTGGGAAGGGGGGACATGCTGGTGGTCACGGCCCGCCAGCCCCGACCCCAGCGGGTGCAGGGCGCCTGGGTGGAGGAGTCGGAGATATCGGCCGTGGTCTCCTGGATCACCGGGCAAGGGGTCTCCCCCCAGGTCCTGGACGAAGCCCTGGATGAGGTACTCACGGTAAAGGCGACCGCGGAGGACCCCCAGGACGACGAGGATGAGGAACTGTTGAAGAGGGCCATGGAACTGGTGGTCCGCTCCCAGTTGGGTTCCACCTCCATGTTGCAGCGCAAGCTCAGGGTCGGTTTCGCCCGGGCCGGTCGGCTGATGGATATTCTCGAGCGCCGGGGCGTGGTGGGCCCGTCCCAGGGCTCCAAGGCGAGGGAAGTCCTCATCGGTCCCGATGAAATGTGAAGTCGTACAACACCTGTTCAGAACTGCTTTGCACAAATAGATGACAGGCTCTTGGGCTCGGACTTGACACGATCATTGCATTTTGCCCGGGTTGCCGGTCGCGTTCCGGCCTGTGGCTTAGCTTGCGGCTGCCGGCAGGGTATATAATCCCTGCCACACTTTGAACACTGGCTGTAAGAGAGACAACCGAACGGAAGGAGAAGGCATGGAACGCAGAGAATTCTTGAAGCTCTCCGCAATGGGTGCATTGGGAGCGGCCGCCATGGCTGCCTGCAGCACCGGCGACGACGATCTTGACGAGGCTTTGCAGGACGAATCACTCCCGACCCTCGAATGGGAGATTGCCACCAGTTGGCCCACGGCGTTGGATACCATCTTCGGTGGGGCGCAGACCTTTGCCGCGAGAGTGACAGCCATGACCGGAGGCAAGTTCTCCATGGTTGCCCGAGCGGCGGGAGAGTTGGTTCCCGGATTGGAGATTCTCCAGTCGGTCCAGTCGAAGGGCGTCCTGGCCGGGCACACCGCATCGTATTATTACGTCGGTCTCGACCCGATCACGGCCTTCGGCACGGCCATGCCATTCGGGCTGACCCAGCGTCAGCAGAACGGCTGGCTGTATCGGGGCGGCGGTCTTGAACTGCTCCAGGAAGCCTACGCCGAGCGCTTCAACGTCATCCAGTTCCCCGCCGGAAACACCGGAGTGCAGATGGGCGGCTGGTTCAACCGCGAGATACGGTCGCTGTCGGATCTCGAAGGACTGAAGATGAGGATCCCCGGCCTGGGCGGACAGGTCATGGAACGCCTGGGCGTAACCGTGCAGGTGCTGCCCGGCGGTGAGATCTTCCAGGCCCTCCAGACCGGCGCCATCGACGCCACCGAGTGGGTGGGTCCCTACGACGACCAGAAGCTTGACTTCCAGT
>CAYWGY010000006.1:7740-16216 GCA_964458055.1 uncultured Acidimicrobiaceae bacterium
CTACTTCCCGGGCTGGTGGGAGCCGGGCCCCTCGCTCGAGGTGCAGTTCCATCTCGATGAGTGGAACGCTCTGCCCGAGGAGTACCAGGAAGTGATCAGGTCGGCGGCCGTGCACGCCAATGCCGACATGATGGCCGACTACGACGCCAAGAACCCTCCGGCGCTGCGGAACCTGCTGACCTCGGACATCACTCTGCTGCCCTTCCCCGACGACGTCATGGCGGCGTCCGAGGAGACGTCATTTGAGTTGTTCGACGAGTTCGCCGCGGCGGACACGCTGTTCAGCGACATACTCGACCATTGGAAGGGCTATCGCGCCGGGATCCGGCAATGGCACAACCTGGCCGAGCGCTCATACCTCCAGTACGAGTCCCGGTTCTAACCAAACGACACGCAACCGGAGTCCCCGGGCTGTTTCGGCCCGGGGACTCCCGGACCCGACCGCCACTCCGGCCTGTTTGCCGGGGGGACGGTCGGGTTTTGCGCATCTCAGGGGGAATGCAACCGGGCGGAGGAGCATCCCGCCGCCACCGGGAGACACCGATCCGTTACGAAGGAACCCGGCCGGCAAGGATGCCTTGAGGGTGAGCGGCGCCCCGACTCCTGCCCTGCGGCGCGAATCTGCAGCGGCCGGGGTCGATTACGTCCGGTGCTCGGTGCTCAGGCGAACTGGGAGAGTCCCATCGCCTCCACCAGCCAGGTAACGGTGGCGGGGAAGGCGGCGACCAGCACCAGCCCCAGTCCTTGAAGGGCCATGAAGGGAAGGGCGCCTTTGTGAATACTGGCCGTCTTGACCTCGGGAGGGGCCACCGACTGGAGGTAGAAGAGCGAGAAGCCCACCGGCGGTGAGATGAACGCCATGTTGAGGTTGATCGCCATCATCACTGCGAACCAGACCAACTCGGGGCCTCCCAGGCCCAGGGCGAGCGCGGCCGGGACGAACAGCGGCATGACGATGAAGGAGATCTCCAGGAACTCGAGGTTGATGCCCAACAGGAAGACCACGATGTTGGCCACGATGACGAAGGTCCACTTTCCGCCGGGCAGTCCCACCAGCCAACTGGTCACCAGGTTCTGCCCACCCAACTGCTGGAAGATGAGGGCGAAGAATGTGGATGCGAAGAGGATCTGCAGGACCAGTCCGGTGATGTTGGCGGTGGAGCGGGCGGCCTCCACGACCATCTTCCACGAGTAGTTACGGTAGCCGACGGCCAGGAGCACAGCTCCCAGGGCACCCACCGCACCGGCCTCGGAGGCGGTGGCTATCCCGAAGAAAATCGATCCCAGGACGGCGAAGATGAGGACGATGGGCGGCGCTATCGAGATGAGCGACTCCTTGGCGAGTGCCCATCCCTGAAGGGTGCGCTCCTCCTTGGGGATCGGCGGGGCGGTGCCGGGCTTCACATAGGCCAGCACCAAGGTGTAGGCGGCGTACAACACCGCCAGGAGAATGCCGGGGATGAGGGCGCCGGCGAACAGGGCGCCCACCGATACGGGGATGAATTGCGCCAGCACGATCAGCACCAGGCTGGGCGGGATCAACTGCGCCAGGGTGCCCGAGGAGATGATGACCCCGGTGGCCAGCTTGTGGTCGTAGCTTCACCATCACCGGCAGCGAGAGGATGCCCATGACGATGACGGTGGCGGCCACCACTCCGGTGGCGGCGGCCAGGAGGGTGCCCACGAAGATCACCGCAACGCCCATCCCTCCCCGGAGGGGGCCCATGAGCATCCCGATACTGGTCAGGAGACGCTGCGCCAGCCCTGATTTTTCGAACACTGCTCCCATGAACACGAAGAACGGGATCGCCAGGAAGGTGAAGTTGGCGACGGTGTCGGCGAACCATTTGTTGAACAGGAGGTTTATCCCGGAGAGACGGAGATCCCCGGTCAGGAGGCCCAGGGCGAAGAAGACGATGGCGGTGCCGGCGAAGGAGAAGGCCACCGGGTAGCCCACCAGCAGCAAGGCGAGGAACAGGACGAACATGATGATGGCGAGCCATTCACCTAGCATGTCGGGACTCCTTTCTCGTCGTGGTCTGTCCGGATCTCGTCTACTCGAGCCTCAGCGGCGCTTCGGCCTCTTCACCGTATGCGATGTCCTCGGGGTGGTCCATCACAATCGCCCACAGTTTCACCAGTTCCGCGGCGGCCTGGATGATCAGGAGAGCGAACGCCACCGGGATCATGGTCTTGATCGGCGCCCGGGGCAGTCCGCTCGGGTCGGGGGACTGCTCATTGAGCTGCCAGGAGGTTATCACCTGGGGAATGGAGAGCCACAACCCCAGGATGGCAAAGGGCAGGAGCCCCACGTGGTGGCCGATGAAATCGATCCACGCCCGCTTCTTCTTGGGCTGGTGGGCGAACCAGAAGTCGACCCTGACGTTGATCTGGTTCTTGAGAATGTAGTTGAAACCCAACAGGAAGATCAGCGAGTACAGGTACCACTGGGCCTCGATCAGGCCGTTGTTGGTGAGCCGGACCCCGATTATCTGGCCGGTGTATCGAAGGATGACGTTACCCACTCCGACGATGAGGGTGGGGATGACAATCCACTTCGATATCCATCCGGTCAACTCCGCCAGGGCATCAGCCTTGCGCATGAAGAAAAAAGCCGACCGCCAGAACAAGTTGTGCTGTCTCGGCTGGGTGTTCGTTCCTTGGGGGTTGGCGGTTTCCAGTGTGGGACCCCTTGCGTGTTTGGCAAAAAACTCTAGTCGGCTTCACGGAGGAGCCATGGAGTTTCCGGCAACTTTTGATATGGAAATGACAAGACTCTGTCCTTTATCATTGGGCTTAGTGTGATCGGCTTCTCTGGCATCCCGATGCTTGCGGGCGTGTTGGCGTGTCTATTGTCGAGCCTGGGGATAGTGGGAGCGCACTCGGAGCAAGGGCCGTCATACGCGGAGACGACGGTGGGCAACGACCAGCCGGCAGGCCGCGGGTCCGAGTCGGCCAGCCACCTGTCCGACGGGACGCCGGTCGTCTATCTCACCTTTGACGACGGGCCCCATCCGGTCTACACCGCCCAGGTTTTGGATCTCCTGGCCGCCCACAACGCCAAGGCCACCTTCTTTGTGGTGGGAAGCATGGTTGACCGTTGGCCTGACGTCATGCCTCGCATAGCCTCGGAGGGACACTCGATCCAGTTGCACTCCTGGGGTCACGACGACCTCACCATGTTCACCCGGGAACAGTTCCTGGAAGACGTTCGCCGGACCCAGGCCATCCTGGCCGAGAAGGTCGGCGTTCGGGGGACCTGTCTGCGGCCTCCCTACGGCGCCGTCAACTCCCGGGTGAGGGACTGGTCCTCCCAGTTGGATCTCCCGGTGGAGTTGTGGGACGTCACGGGAGCCGACTGGACTCCCATATCCGCTCCGGCCATCGCCAACACCGTCTTGAGGGGGGTAAGGCCGGGGGCGGTGGTGCTCCTCCACGACGGCGGCGGCAACCGTTCCCGGACGGTGGCGGCCCTCGATACCATTCTTGCCTCCCTCACCCGGGAGGGGTACCACTTCGAGGTATTGTGCCCTCCGTCGTTGACGGCGCCGATAAGACCGCACCCCGGACCGCCCGAGGTTTGCTGGGAGTTCGCGGCCTGGCCGGTGGCCCGCCCCTGTCAGGAGGGGCTGATCACGGCCGCGGGGCGGTAGCGACGGACCGAAGGCGGAAACGCCAGGCCCTTCAGGCTGGTGACGAAGCCCCCGGCGGCCAGGGCCTCGGCCAGGGGATGCTCCGACGCCGGTTGCTCGTTGATGCGGTTGATGCGGAAGCGGCGGCTGCGGCCGGCCAGGCGGGCCAGGCCCTCGGCCAGGGCTTCTGTAGGTAACCCGCCGGTCTCCCTTACGGTGAGCCGATGATGGTCCAGGTAGGCGGCAAGTTCGCCGTGCCAGATCAGCACATGGCAGCCGGCCGCGCGGGCGAATCGAGCCTCTGAGGGTTTTGGCCAGGGAAGCGCCGCCCCATAGGGGTTGGCGGGATCGGTGGCCGCCAGGACCACCAGGCGCGGGTCCTCCTCCTCGCGGAGGCGGTCGACCGCTCCGGCCAGGGCGAACTGCGCCCCTCCCAGCCCCTCGATGAAATACCCCCGGCGGACCTTTCCGGTCTCATCGAGGCGTGCGAGCACCGGGTAGAGAGCGGTGAATCCTCCTGCGATGCCCTCGGCCGCCACCACCGAGCGGGTGATGATCCCGTGGCGGTCCAGGAGTTGGGACGCCCAAGCCGCATACTTCTCTGTCGGCGACACCGCGTCGGCTTCTCCCTCGGGACGCACCAGGGACCACCTGCCGGCGGTCTCGGGAGGGAAGGAGGATCGCCGGGGGCGCGCAGACCGGATGCGACGGGCCCGCATGTGGGCGCGCAGCGGGTGGAGGCTGTCATTGGTGACCCATCCCGTCCACACCAGGTCCCATAGGGCGTCGACGACCTCGACGAGGTCCTCCCCGCCGGCGGCGGCGAAGATGTCCGCGAAAAAGGAGGCCCCTCGCCTGTGGAGGTGCTGATGGATGGCCCGGTGTACCCGCTGGTCGGGAAGATCGGCGCCGGGTCCCCTGTCGAGTCGGGCGAAGTGGTCTCGCAGGAACAGGGCGACCTTCCCGTCGCGGCGTCCCAGGGCGCCCATCCCCACCCAGACCACCCGGCCCTCGGCCAGGAGTTGGTCGAGGCCGGCGGCGGGATGGGAGTGCCGGAGGGCGAGAACGTGGTCCTCCAGAGCTGATGCCGGAACGGGAGAGCCCTGCAGGCGGGCGATGGTACCCACCAGGGTGTTTTCCGTTCTTGGAGGGTCCTCCGCCACCTGGTGCCAGGAAGTGAGAAGGCGGGCGAGCGCCGGGGACTCCACAGGCTCTATCTGGCGGCGCAGCAGCGCCAGCGAACGGCGTTTCAGTTTCCTGAGCACGCCGGTGTCCACCCACTCGGGCGGACCCGCCGGTCGAAAGCTCCCCTCCATCACCCGATTCCCCGCCGCCAGCCGGGAGAGCACCTCCTCCACCACCGAGACGGGGAGTCCCAGCGCGGAAGCCGCCCGGGCAGCCGGGAACGGGGCATGGGTGCGGGCGTAGCGAGCCACCACGTCGCCCAGAG
Source organism: uncultured Acidimicrobiaceae bacterium (assembly GCA_964458055.1). Lineage (GTDB taxonomy): Bacteria > Actinomycetota > Acidimicrobiia > Spongiisociales > ZC4RG35 > Bin76. Next base: position 12,823 of record CAYWGY010000006.1, read on the forward strand.
GGTCCTCGACGGGCTCGGAGAAGACAGCCGGGACCCCGGGGGGGAGTTGACAGCCCAGGGCGTCCCGCAACCGCGCCCCGTCTTCTACGGCCGCCCACACACGGCGGCCGGAGACCCGCACTCTGATCACCCGCCGTGAGTTCTCCAGTTCCTCCAGGCCGGACCCCACGTCGGAGGCTCGCAGTTCCAGGTCGGTGCGGCTGAGGGGCCCGAGCCGGCGGAGAAGGTCATGCATCCCGTCGGCGCCCCGCACCTGCCTGTCCTCGGTGAGATGCTGCAACTCCGCTTCCACCGCGGCGGCCACCTCCGGGGAGATGAGTTCCCCGACATCTCCTTCTCCCAGCAGTTGGGCCAGGAGATGGCGGTCCAGCGTGACGGCCATGGCCCTCCTCTCCGCCGCCGGTCCGTCGGTGTCGTATAAGAACCCGGCGATGAATGCCTGCATGAGGGAGGAGGCGAACGGGGAGGCGTGGGGAAGGTCGACCTCCACAACCCTGAGCCTCCGGCTGCGCAGATCGGCCAGCAGCGATCGGAGGTAGGGAAGATCGAAGTCGTCCTGGAGCACTTCCCGGAAGGTCTCCAGAATGATGGGGAAAGAGTCGAAGCGCCGCGCCACCGAGAGCAGGTCGGCCGCCCGGCGGCGCTGCAGCCACAGGGGGGTGCGGCTGCCGGGACGCCGGCGGGGCAGGAGAAGGGACCGCCCGGCGGCCTCCCGGAACCGGGTGGCGAACAGCGCCGTGCCGGGGAGATGGTTCATCAGCATCTCGGTGACCTCGTCGGCATCCAGAAGGATCTCCTGGGCGGAGGGAGGGTCGTCGGCGTCGGGAAAGCGGAAGATGATGCCGTCGTCGGACCAGGCGGCGTCGATCTCGATGCCGTACCGGGAACGCAGGTGATCCATAGCCGCCATCGCCCAGGGCGCGTGAACCCGGGCTCCCAGCGGCGAGAGCACCACCATCCTCCAGTCGCCGATCTCGTCGCGGAAGCGCTCCACCACGATGGTCCGGTCGTCGGGAACGGCGCTTGCAGACGCCCGCTGGTCGGAGAGGTAGGAGACCAGGTTGGCGGCGGCCCATGGATCCAGCCCGTAGTCATCACGGAGCCGACTCTCCGCCGCGGCCGGCGCCAGCGCGGTGATCTCCCGCAGGAATCGTCCGATCGCCTGCCCGGTCTCGGCCGACCGGGCAGGAGAGTCTCCCCTCCAGAACGGCATCTGCGCCGGCACTCCCGGCGCCGGGATCACCTCGATGCGGTCGTGGGTGATCTCCGATATGCGCCATGACGAGGAACCCAACAAAAAGACGTCTCCGGGACGCGACTCATAGACCATCTCCTCGTCGAGTTCGCCCACCCGGCTGCCGTCGGGGAGTTGTACCCGGTAGAGGCCCCGGTCGGGGATCACTCCGGCATTTGTCACCGCCAGTTGCCGAGCGCCGGCCCGGGGGGTGACCTTGTCATCCACGCGGTCCCACACCACCCGGGGCCGGAGGTCGGAGAAGAGGTCCGAGGGGTAGCGGCCGGCCAGCATGTCGAGGGTGGCCATGAACACCTCCCTGGAAAGGTCGGCGAAGGGCGCCGCCCGCCGCAGCATGAGATGGAGGTCGTCGACGGAGCGCTCCCCCGTCACCACCGCGGCCACCAGTTGCTGGGAGGCCACGTCGAGGGGGTTGCGGGGGACCACGGTGCTCTCCACCTTTCCCTCCCGCATCCGCCGGGCGACCACCGTGGAGGTGAGCAGGTCGCCGCGGTACTTGGGGAACAGCTTGGCCCGGCTGGTACCGCCCACGTGGTGCCCGGCCCGGCCCACCCGCTGCAGCCCCGAAGCCACCCCCGGCGGCGACTCGATCTGAACCACCAGGTCGACCGCGCCCATGTCGATGCCCAGTTCCAGCGAAGACGTGGCCACCACCGCCCGCAGTTCTCCCTTCTTGAGAGCATCCTCGATCTCCACCCGCTTGGCTCTTGCCACCGAACCATGGTGGGCGCGGGCTATCTCGGCCTCGGCGAGGTTGTTCAACTCGGCGCAGACCCGTTCGGAGAGGCGCCGGCTGTTGGTGAAGACGATGGTGGAGCTGTGCCGGTTCACCAAGTCGAGGAGGCGCTGGTAAATCGACGGCCAGATCGACCGTGTCTGCTGATCCGGGTCGGCGCCGGCAGGCTCGGGGTTGGTCATGTCCTGGCTGGGGACCACCAGTTCCAGGTCCAGGGAACGGCGCTGTTCGGCGTCGATGACGGTCACCGGCCGCGGACACCACCGCGCCTCGGGATCGGTGAGGGTCCCGCCGCCCAGGAAACCGGCGATGGTCTCCAGGGGACGCTGGGTGGCCGAGAGGCCGATCCGCTGGGGAGGCGTCCGGGCGATCTCCTCCAGGCGTTCCAGCGAGATGGCCAGGTGGGCGCCGCGCTTGTTGCCGGCCACCGCGTGGACTTCGTCGACTATCACCCACCGCACAGTGGCGAGGCGCTCGCGGGCGGCGCTGGTGAGCATCAGGTAAAGCGACTCGGGGGTGGTGATGAGGATGTCGGGGGGCTTTCTCACCATCCGCTGGCGGTCCGGATAGGGGGTGTCGCCGGTGCGCATGAAGGTGCTCAGCGCCGGTGGAGGCTCGAGTCCCATCCTCAGGGCGGTGTTGCGAATTCCCGCCAGCGGCGCCCGGAGGTTCCGCTCTATGTCGTAGGCCAGGGCCTTCATGGGAGAGACGTAAAGCACCCGGCAGCGTTCCGCCTGCGGCGGGAGAGGTTCGTGACAGAGTCGGTCGAGGGTCCAGAGAAAGGCGGCCAGCGTCTTTCCCGACCCCGTGGGAGCATGGATCAGGGTGTGGCTGCCGGAGGCGATGGCCGGCCATCCATTCGATTGCGCGGAAGTGGGCGCCTCGAAAGAGGACTCGAACCACGCTCTGGTGGCCGGGGCGAACTGCTGCAGGTCCGTGATTGCCATCGTCAGAATGAGAGTAGGAGACCCCGGTGACAAAAGCGTCCGAGAGTTTCGCGAGGCATACGGTCGCCCGTCTTGCCATTGGGGGTGGGGGGCGCCGGGTTGTAAGGCGGGGGGGGGCAAGACCACGATCTACCGGCGCGACGCCTCCAAGGAGGAACTGGTGGTGGCGGCGGTCAGCAGCCTGAGAGACCCCATCCTGACCCTCCCCGATACCGGGAGCCTGCGGGCCGACCTCACCGGGATGATGGTGCAAAACCGGACCATCATCCAAGAGGGACTAGCCCTGATCGGCGCCTTGCTGGTCGAGGAGTCCCGCAATCCGGAACTGCTGTCTCTCTTCAGGGAGCAGATATTCCGGCGTCGCCGGGACGAGGCGGTGGAGGTGCTGCAACGCAGCGTCGACCGGGGCGAGATGCGGCCCGAGATCGATCCGGAGGTCGCCGTTCACGCCATCGT
>CAYWGY010000006.1:16226-29526 GCA_964458055.1 uncultured Acidimicrobiaceae bacterium
TGTTCGTTCGCTGCCTTCTGGGCGTTCCCGAAACCGAGGAGTGGATAGAACGGACCGTGGAGGTGGTCTGCCGGGGAGTGATGGCAGTTCCTCCCGGCGACCTGGAACACGACTGGGCGGGCTTGGCGGACCCCTCGGGACCTACCGCGCCGGTGTAGGAAACCGCGGCTATTCACATTCACCGGGACTCCTCGTCCAGACCCGCGGGGAACCCCGGAGCGACAGCAGAACAAACCCCGTCATGGCGCTCCGGGACTCAAGGGACTCTCCGGCTACATGACCCTATTCGCAAAGGCCCGCAGCGGGGATCAGCCGCTAAAGGGCCGGCAGTGACTCGTTCTTTCTGATCAGGGCCGCTCCCACCAGGACCGCCCACAGTATCTGCACCACCACAACCAGGTTGCCTATGGCGTAGAGAACGAAGATCCCATCCTCGGTGTAGGGCGCCAAAAGCAGGGCGATAACCCCGACCACGGCCGGCGCGATCCCCAGCCAGACGGCCAGCACCCTGTCGGAGCCCACCAGGTTGGCGGTGGTCATGGAGACGGCAAAGAACGCCACGCCCACCAGGGTGAGAATGACGCCGGCGACTGCCAGTGCCCCCTCCATCACCAGGAACATCACCGCGGTGTCGAGGGTGTCCCCCGAGTCGAAGGCCGAAGAGGGGCTGAAGTTGACGGTGGTCGACAACAGCAGGCCCATGCCAAAGCTGGCGGCGCGGACCGCCAGGGCGACAGTCAGGAACAGCATCCCCATCTGGCGCAGATGACCCCGGCCATCGCCTTTCATTATCCTGGCGACCCCCCAGAATCCCAGCAACAGCCCGAAGGCGGCAACGAACCTGACATCGATCATGAACTGCACCAGGGAGCCGGCGTCCGCCGTGCTCCGGACCGCCTCCTGCAACGATCCCTGGGGACCGCCGGGGTGGTCTCCCGGGAAGCTACCCGGCCTGGTCAGGCTGACCAGCAGATCGACTAACGGACCGATGACCAGCAGCCATCCCGCGACCTTTCCTAACTTTGCAGCTGTCATCAGTTGCTCCTCATACAATCGCTCCCACTGTTTGTACTTAGCCTAATTAGCCCGATCTCATCTACAAACTATTCACTGTCGTAAATGTCTCTGCCGGGCGGTCGGCAAGCATTGACCTCGAACCGGGAATAACCGGCGTCGGACCGGCGGGGTGGCGACTCCTTCCGGTCGGGACTCCCCGGCTACCGGTCGGACCTAGTAGATCGAGACGAACTCCAGGGCTATCTCGGAGACCTCGTCGGAGCACTCCAGTTGGGTGTCAGAGGGCGCCAGCCGATGGACCGCCACCCTTGCCCATTCGGAGGCGCTTCCCCTGATGGTGTGGGGGAGGCCATCGTCACCGTACACCCACTTGTAGTACTGGGGTCCGATCACTTCAACTCGCACCGGGCTGTACGGTTCCCCGTGCTCCTTGAACCGTTCCGGAAGGGTCTCCCAGCCCAACCAGCAGACATGGCGTATGCGGGTGGTGTCCTCGTACTCGTCTCCCATGGCCTCGTAGATGTCCAGCCCGTAGGCCCAGGTCTCGGTGAGCCGGTGAGCCGCGACGGTCTGGGCCGACACCGAACCTGTGAACCAGGGGATGGGCTGGGAGGGAGTCATCTCCGAAAGGGGCTCTATCAGCCTGGCGCGGCCCTTCCTCCACCACTCGATGACATCCTGGGGTCTGATATCCCGGCCCCGGTTGACCCCTTCCCAGAACAGATCGTTCAACTCGTCCCCTTCGGGAAACCCGGGCGCCTCCCCGGCCACCGTCTGTGCGGTCAACTCCTCGAAGTGGGCGAGATGACTCACCGTGTCCCGTATGTCCCAACCCTCCACCGCGGTGGGGGTGCTCCAGTGGTGCACCGGGATCTTCTGGAGGTACTGATCCAGGGACTGCTGCTCGGCTACCAGGTCAGAGAGGATGGTGCGCACCCGCTACATTCTACCATGTATACGGGCATACCATGAAGGGGGCCAACCCTCCTTAGGCCGCGAAGGGCGGACCGCCCGGACCCTGTCTCACCACCGCCCGCCAAACGGTCTCGTAGTGGTCGCGATCATGGGGGTCGATCCGCGGCAGCACGAGTTCCTCCCAGGCCCTGCGCAGGGGATCGGGGTGTTCGGAGAAGATGCGAAGCCCGGTGGGAACGCGGTCGAGGGCGCCGCGCAGCGACATGGGAGTCTCCACCCTGGTCTCGGCGTCGGGTGACTCGAAGGAGGCGTTGACGTCCACCGTCAACCTGGCTATCGCCTCCACGAAGGGCTCTGTCATGGCGGGATAGCGCCGCTCCAGCATGGAACGCACCTGGGAGGCCGTGGGAAAGGTCTTCTCCCATATCACCCACCGGTCGGCAAAGGCCTTGTTGAGCGTCTGGGTGCCGGCGTAGTCCCGCAGATCCGTGGGATTCATGGTGCCGAAGATGCGCACGTCGTCGCGCAGGCGAATGGTCTCCCCGGTGGGAAGGTCCAGAGCCGCATAGCGGTCCAGCAGCCCGTGGAGGGCAAAGAGCGTCTCCGCCCCGGCGGCGTTGAGTTCGGAGAGATTGATCAGGGCCGGTCCTCGCAGCGCCCGGGTTATGTCCCCGTCCTCCCAGCGGCTCTCGGTCCCGCCCTTGCCGTCGCCGTGGAGCCGGGTGGAGCCGATGAGGGTCAGGTCCCGCACCTCGCCGGTCATGGGAATCCGGTAGTAGGGCAGTTTTAGCCGGGCGGCGAACTGTTCTATGTCGTGGTCCTTGCCGGTGCCCATGTGACCCCGAACCGCGATGTGGAGGGGGATGTATCCGGGGGGACGCAGGCGATGCACCTGCTCCAGGGCCGCGAACCGGTAGAGCATCCCCAGGTCTACGTAGTAGGGATCGGGCACCGGGATCTTGGCCAGGCGTTGCCCGAAGTCATCCAGTTCGGCGGGGACCTTGAATGTGTCAAGGCGGATGGCCCGCTCCGGACGGCCGGAGGGATGCGAGAAGACCGCCGGGCCGGTCATGCCGCCGGCGCCTTGAGGTCCAGGAGACTCTTGCGGAGGAGGTCCTTGGTTCCCTCCACCATCGCCCTGGTTAGTTGCTCTGGTTCCTGTACCACTTGATGACGAGGATAGGCGGCGGCCACCGTGTCGTCTCCGATGCCGATCCCCAGCACGGTGGTGCCGCTCCTCTCCGCCGCCGAGACGGCATTGGCCAGGTTGCGGACCGACCCGCGGGTCATGCCGTCGGCCAACACCATTAACAGCCTGGTCTCGGCTCCCTGGGCGGCCAGCCGCTGGGCGGCGTGGACCACGTTCAATTCGTCCACGTTGGCTGCCTTGTCGAACATCGAGACGGGGGGAGCGTGCCGGGGGCTCCGGCGGGCGGCCACCGCCGCCTCACGGGGCGAGGAAGCCGTCCAGAGCATTCCCGCCAGCACTCCCTCGGCCTTCGCCCAACTCTTGTCGAACGGCTTGATGAGGTAGTGGTTGACCGTGGTGGTCAGGCGGTCGGCCGATGAGCCGTGGCGAGCCCGCAACCCGGCGGTCGACTGGCTCAGAGACCGGGTGTAGGACCACTCGGTGTCCTGTTCGCGAGCGGCGAAGGAGCGGTTGAAGATACCGACCTCGAAGTCGATCTGCAGTTCCGAGCACAGGCCCGCCACCGTCCAGGCGCCGAGAAGGGCGGCGGCCATGCCCCATCCCGTCCGGGAGCGGCCGCCTCCCCGGGGCTGCATCATCGAGGCCGAGCCGTCCACCAGCACGCTGACCGCGTAGCGCCTGCGGGTGGGAAAGTGCCGCCTCTCGTACAGTCTTTGGTAGAGCCCCGCGCCGATGAACAGGGCGGCATAGGGCGAGACGTCTCCCTGGTCGAAGCCCGACCGCAGTCCCCGGCGCTGGTTGGCCGCGAAGAGATGGAAGAGTTCTCCGGAGACCTGGCGGGGCGCCACTCCCCACTGCCGACCGGCCTGGCGGTAGGTCTCCCGACCCTGTTCCCCGAAGCGTGAGAACGCTGCCGGCGCCGGAGCGATCACCAGCCGACCGCTCTGGCCGTCGGGAAGGTGGATGAGAGGCGCCGACCCCACCCGCAGCAACTGATCGGAGGCCGAGCGGTCCGTCTCTCCGGCAAGGAGGGTCTTGGGAGCCCCCTGGGCCGATCCCATCGCCTGCTGGTAGGAGTCGGCGTCCGTGACCGCGGGGCTGGGAAGGCGCACCGTGTCCAGGGCCTCTGCCACCTTGTCAGCCACGGCCTTGCCAGCCGAGGGCTCGCGGGTGAGGGTGGAGGGCGCCAACTGGTGTTTCATGGCGATCCGCAGCATGACCAGGGCCGTCTCGCCCACCTCCCAGGGATCGTCGAGGCCGGGTACCTTTTCGAGGTGGTCGGCTGCCTCCGCCAGGGCGTCGCGGACGGTCGGGCTGAGGTAGTCGGGCAGCCGCCCGGGATCCAGGGTCCGGGCGGCAACCAGGAAGCAGGCGGCGGCGAACTGGGAGAGGTCGGGTTGGCCTCCGAGAGAGGGGGAGGCCGCCCGGTAGAGATCGTCGAGGATGGACCGCGCTCCCGGGTAGTTGGCCAGGCCCCGCTGCTCCTGCCGGGCGTCTTCGAGGGAGAAAAAGAGCAGCACTCCCAGCTCCCCGCCCACCCGCTGGAGCGCCGCCAGCAGGGTGAGCGGGCGGTCCTCGGGCGGAGGGACGCCGGCGCCGACCTCTTCGAGAAGGGACCGCCATCGGCGAGGGAGGGGTCTCTCCTCATCGAAACGGCTGGAGATCAGGTGCACCACCTCGTGGAGCGCGGACGCCACCGCCACCTCCTCTGCGGTGACCGGCGCCCGGCGGTGGTAGGCGCTCTGGAAGAGGCGGGGGTCGCACACCACCTCGCCGGGGGCGGCGTGGGAATAGCTGCCCAACCGAACCCGCAACTCGGGGTCGCCCGAGAGGGTGCGGGCAAAACGGGTGATCGCCGGGGCGACCCGCTGGTAGCGTCCGACCACCTCCTCGATGCCGGTTTCCTCGGCTGGGAGGAGGCGGCGGAGCACGGTGGTGGAAGATTTCGGCATATCCGGCTAATTGTTCCTCACCCGCAAACCCTACACTTTCTCGGTGCATGACCCATTTTCAAATAACAACTCTGCCGAACGGCCTGAGGGTGATAACAGAAGAGATGCCCTCGCTCAGGTCGGTGTCAGTGGGATGCTGGGTGGACACCGGCGCCCGTGACGAAACGACCAGGGAGGCCGGCGCCTCGCACTTTCTCGAACACCTCCTCTTCAAGGGAACCGAGGAACTCTCGGCTCGCCAGATTTCTGAGACCTTCGACGGGATGGGAGCCGAGTCCAACGCCTTCACCTCCAAGGAGCAGACCTGCTACTGGGCGCGCCTGGTCGACGACGATCTGAGTGTGGGGCTGGGGCTGTTATCGGAGATGCTGCAGCGACCCGCCTTCCGCCAGCCCGAGATCGACTCGGAGCGCCAGGTCGTGATCGAGGAGATCAACATGCACGAGGACAACCCCCAGGACTCGGCCTTCGAGGCCTTCGGCCGGGCGGTCCACGACGATCACGTCCTGGGACGTCCGATCCTGGGCACCAGGGAGTCGATCGAAGCGATGACCCGCGAAGACCTGCGGGGCTACTGGCGCCGCCGGTACACCCCCGGCTCGACGGTGGTGGCGCTGGCGGGCGGGGTCGGTCACGACCGTGCGGTGGAGATGGTGGGGGAGTACTTCGGAGAGTGGTCGGGCGAGGCGGTCACCCACGATCACTACCCCAACGTGGCGTCGCCGGGAGTGGGGTTGGTGGAGAGGGACACCGAGCAGGCCCACCTGGTGCTGGGTGGGGAGGGAATGAACCGCGCCGACGATCGACGGTGGGCCTTCGGAGTGTTGAACCTGGTGCTGGGAGGGGGGATGTCCTCCCGGCTGTTCACCACCATCAGGGAGGAGCGGGGCCTGGCCTACGCCGTCTTCAGCTTCGGCCGCTTCTTCGCCGACGCGGGCGTGTGGGGCGTCTATGTCGGGACCACCCCCGCACAGACCGGCGAGGTGATGGGCCTGGTCGCAGAACAGCTCTCGCTGATCATGGAGGAGGGCATAACCGAGGCGGAGTTGGAGAAGGCGAGGGGCGCCAGCCGCGGCGGGCTGGCGCTGGCCATGGAGGACTCCCAGGCCAGGATGGTGGCCCTGGGCCGCACCGAGATCTGCGGCTTGGAGCACTATTCGATGGACGAGCAACTGGAGCGGATCATGGCGGTGGAACGGGAGGACGTTGTTTCAGTGGCCCGTGACCTGTTCTCGGGTCCGAGGACCCTGGGTGCGGTGGGCCCTTTCACCGAGGCCGATCTCTGCGGATACGTGCAATGAGCATCAGGGTCGGCGTGGCCGGCGCGCTCGGGCGGATGGGATCCCTCATCGCCGAGACCGTGGCGCAGGCGCCCGACATGGAGTTGGTGGCCGGGCTGGACCGGTTCGAGGGAGAAGTGGCCGGGGTGCCGGTGCTTGCCGACCCCGCCTGCCTGGGTCCGGCCGAGGTGGTGGTCGATTTCACCCACCCCGACGCTGTCATGGACAACCTGCCCCGCTACAGGGAGATGGGATGTCACGCCGTGGTGGGCACATCGGGCTTCAGCGCCGAACGGATCGAGAGGGCAAGAGACATCTGGCCTTCCCGGGACGGCGCCAACTGCCTGATCGTCCCCAACTTCTCGATCGGGGCGGTGCTGATGATGCGCTTTGCCCGCACCGCCGCCGGTTTCTTCCAGGCATCCGAGGTGATCGAACTCCATCACGACCACAAGGCCGACGCGCCCTCGGGGACGGCTGTCTCCACCGCGTCCGGGATGGCGGAAACCGGGCGCCAGGAGCGCCGGGTCACCTCCGAGGAACTGTTCCCCGGAGCACTGGGCGCCCGGGTGGAGGGCGTGCCCGTCCACTCGGTCCGGCTTCCCGGGCTCCTGGCCCACCAGGAGGTGCTCTTCGGCAATCCCGGCGAGATCCTCACCATCCGTCACGACTCCACCGACCGGGTCTCCTTTCTCCCGGGGGTGATGCTGGCAGTGCGGGGAGTGGCCCGGCTTCCGGGCGGGGTCTCGGTGGGCCTGGGCGTCCTGCTCGATGTCTAGCGCGCCTGCCGGCGGCTATGCTCTTTGATCGTGATTTCGGATAATCCGCCCTTTGGCAGGGTGCTGACGGCGATGGTCACCCCGTTCGCCAGGGACGGGTCGCTCGACGCCGGGCAGGCCGCCCGCCTGGCGGAACACCTGGTGGAGAACGGTTCCGACGGTCTGGTGGTAACCGGGACCACCGGCGAGTCGCCCACGCTGTCGGGCACCGAGAAGCTGCGACTGTACGAGGCGGTCACCGCTGCGGTTGGCGACCGGGCGATGGTGGTGGCCGGCACCGGCACGTACGACACGGCCGGCTCGGTGAAACTCAGCCGCAGTGCGGCCGAGATAGGTTGTCAGGGAGTGATGGCGGTCACTCCCTACTACAACAAGCCCACCCAGGCGGGACTGGTGGCCCACTTCGAGGCCATCGCCGACGCCACCGATCTTCCGCTGCTGGTCTACAACATTCCCTCGCGCAGTTCCCGTCTCATCGAGGTCGGGACACTGGCGCGTCTTGCCCGCCATCCCAACATCGTGGCCACCAAGGATGCGGTTATGGACCTCGACTTCACGTCGCTCACGGTGGCGGCGGCGCCAGGCATGGCCGTCTACTCCGGACAGGACTCATACACCCTTCCCATGATGTCGGTGGGAGCTGTGGGGGTGGTCTCGGTGATCTCCCACCTGGCGGGCAACCAGGTGGCCGAGATGGTCGCGGCCGCCGCGGCCGGCGACTACCGGCGGGCCACGGCGCTCCACCACGATCTGATGCCGCTGTCGGTCTCCTGCTTCCTCGAGACCAACCCCGGCCCGGTGAAGGCCGCCCTGGGGGAGTGTTGGAAGGATGTCGGAGGTCTGCGCCTGCCCCTGGTGGCACCGGGAGAGGAGACCCTGGGGGCGATCAGGAAGGCCCTGGCCGGTTTGGGCGGAGGGTGAGCGTCCAGATCACTTTTCTCGGGGGCTTGGGAGAGGTGGGGCGCAACTGCGCCGCGCTTGAGGTTGACGGGAAGATCTGTTTGGTGGACTGCGGCCTGATGTTCCCCGAGGCCGACATGTTGGGGGTGGACCTGGTCTTTCCCGACTGGTCCTGGGTCGTGGAGAGAGCCGACGACGTGGAATGCGTGGTCCTGACCCACGGCCACGAGGACCATGTGGGCGCGCTGGGCTATTTCCTCAGGCAGGTGAACGTTCCCGTCTACGGGACCGAACTCACCCTCAGGATCGCCGGTGAGCGCATCAGGGAACTGGGGGTGTCTCCCGATCTCCGTCCGTCTCCCACCGGCCGCGAGGTCAGCCACGGACCCTTCCACTTCACCCTCATCCCGGTGTGCCACTCCATCCCGGATGCGACCGCGGTTGCCTTCGACACACCCGAGGGGTTGATTCTGCACTCGGGCGATTTCAAGCTGGACCCGACGCCGATCGATGATCGGGCCACCGATCTGGGTGCGCTGGCCGAACTGGGCGACCGGGGCGTGCGCCTCTTCCTGGGAGACAGCACCAACGCCGAGCGGGGCGGGTTCGTGCCGTCGGAGAGTTCGTTGTCCAAGCCGATCACCGACATCGTGCGCTCGGCCGAGGGGAGGGTGATCGCCGCATGCTTCTCCTCTCACATCCACCGCGTACAGCAGGTCGTGAACGCCGGCCTGGCCTCGGGCCGGAAGATCGCCCTGGCGGGCCGCTCGATGTTGCGCAACAGCCGGATCGCCACCGACCTGGAGGTGTTGTCGCTGCCCGAGGAGGATGTGGTGACCGTGGCGCAGATGCTGCGGCTCCCCCCCTCTCAACAGATGCTGATCGCCACCGGCAGCCAGGGAGAGCCGTTCTCGGCGCTGTCCCGGATGTCAAACGGCACCCATCGCCAGATCTCCCTGGAACTCGGCGACACCCTTCTCATCAGCGCCACTCCGGTGCCTGGGAACGAGAAGGCGGTCTCCAAATTGGTCTCGGGCATGCTGCGCTCGGGCGTTACCGTCTACCACGGGCTCAACTCGCCCGTCCATGTCTCCGGACACGCCGCCCGGGATGAACTGGCGGTTATGTTGCGACTGGTAAGACCCGAGGCCTTCGTGCCGGTGCACGGGGAGTACCGCCACCTTCATGCGCACGCCGCCCTGGCCGAGGAGGTGGGCGTGGATTGGGTGGAGATCCTCGAGGACGGAGACCGGATAGTGATCGAGGACGACGATCTCTGGGTGGAGCGAGGCGTGGTGGATGCCGACTACGTGTTCCTCGACGGGTCCTCGGTCGGAGAGGTGCAGACCCGGGTGCTGCGGGAACGGGGCAGGCTGGCCGAGGCGGGTGTGGTGATGGTGACCCTTGTGGTCGACGCCGACACCGGCGAGCTGGCCGCTGAGCCCAAGGTGGAGAGCCGGGGGCTGGTGGATGATCCGGTTGCGGTCCTGGACGTGGCCACTGACGACCTGGTGGAGTTGGTGGCGGCGCGGGTAGAGGACGGGTTGACCGATCCCGGCCACCTGCGAGCGGTGGCCAGGAGGACAGTGTCCAGAGTCGTGCGGCAGGAGACCCGCCAGCGTCCGATGGTGCTGGTCGAGATCGTCGAGGTCTGAGCCTTCGGAGCAGACCGGGTCTGTCACCCCAGTCCATCTGATGGCCCAGTTAGGTTCGATCCGCTTTCTCGCGAAATTCGTCACCAAATGGGCCCTCCCCCGCCACCGCCTTTCCGTTGGTTTTCGCGAGTTCACGCGACCGGGTTGGGCCGGTGTTTCGCTGGGTTGTCCGACCCGGTGGGGGGTTGAGCTCTGGTCTCCTCCGCCCGGGTCGTCGGCAATCTGTTGGTAGCTTCTATCCAGTGTGTTCCGTGACAGGGGACCGGTTCAACCCCTCTGGCACGGGTTTCTTACCAGCTTCAGACAGGGTCCTCCCACTATCGGTTCGGTGGCGGTTTGCCTTGTCGCCGTGACCGGCGCCGGTGCTGTGGTCGTCGCCTGCGAGGTGGCTCCATGAGGTGTTTGCCTGTTGGTGTCTGTTTGATTTGCCAGCCTTCGGTGTGGATTTGTTGGTGGCAGCGGCTGCATAGGAGGACCATGTTCTCTATGTCGGTGGGTCCGTCTTCTTGCCAGGGGGTGATGTGGTGCGCCTGGCACCAGTCGGGATCGGCGCCACAGCCCACACATCCCCGGTCGCGGGCTATCAACGCCATCCGCTGTGTCCATGTGGCCAAACGTCTGGCTCGGCCCACCCACAACGGTTGACCGCGACCGTCGAAGATCGCGGGAACCAGTTTCCCGTCACACGCGAGGTCTGAGAACACCGCCACCGGGACAGGGGTTCCGTTCGCCAACGTGGCATCGCGTATCTGTCGTGTTTCCTTGTCGTAGTGCGCGATCAGGAAGAGAGTGGTCCGCCGACGCGACGACCTCCCCTTTTTCTTGTTTCCGGGGGGTTGACAGATCAACTCCGCCAATGCGTCGGCCATTCGCTGGGATGTGGAAGGCCGATGGTCACGGTCTTCTTGCCTCCACAACTCGCCTGTCTTCGCAGACAGGATGCTCCTGATGCGGGCACCGGTGACCGGGTCGAACTTGGCCCACACCACTGTCATCCCATCATCGAGATCGGTTTTGATGTGAGCGCGCCGGTCCTGTTTTTGTTGTTCCAACCGTGACACGCCGTCGTCGCCTGACCGCTCGTGTTCATGTTTCCTCGCGGTGTGCGCAAACACATCCACGGGTTCCTTCTTCGCCCGGTCGACAAGTTCCCGTTCGTCCATTTCTGAGCGCTCCGACATCCTGGCGATGATCCTGGCGTGACCATAAGTGATCTCACCATCCTCGAACGCTTTGCGGGTGCCGGGGAGGTCCTTCAAACGGTTGGCTACTTCCACCTCCGTGCGGGACCCGCGGGTGGAGTTTCCTGACTGGTCCCTGAGCACTTTCTCGGCGGTTCTCTCTCCCACACGTCGGGAGTACTCCGCCGCCGCCCGGGAGCGCCACGCCACCGCCTGCGCCTCGGCGCGACTGGCCGAACGCATCTGCTCCTTCAGACCCTCCAGAGTTGCCTGCTCAACCGGAACCGCCGGCGCCACGAACCGTGCCCGGTTTCCTGAATGCGCCCCGCCTTTGGGTGGGTGTTTGGTTGATGCTGCAACTGTCATACCCACAGTATGCCTATGGGGGTGTGACACTACATATCGCAACACGTCGTGTAATACCGTCAAAGGGGTCTCCAAAGAGTTGGTGTGCCGATTCAGTCATGCCGGAGGAGCCTCCCACGAGGTTGGGAAACGCAGAGGCTAACCCGCGAAAACCAGGAAAACCGGTCCTTCCCTCCGGGCCCACCCCCACCACCACCTAGCCAAGGGCCGAACGCGCTCCGCCCAAGCCGCGGACGAGGCTCGTTCCGGCTGATCTGATCCCATTGCGGCGGTCCGCACGACGTCGGAGCGGACCGGCTCGGTGTTTGGTGCGTACCATTATGAGTCGTCTCCCAGGACAAATTCAACCCCCTGCCCGAGATATGTTCCGGAATTCCGCTGAAATCCGACGGCGACGACGGCCAAGATCACCGAGCGCGGCGGGAAAAGGCGCGCTGTGCATGCAACATGCCCAGCGGAGTCATTGTCACAGGGGCGTGCCACCTTCAGAGGATGTCATGGTGTCTCTCGTGTCGGCGGCGCAGTGATCTGGTGGTGTGCGGTCCCTGCGCGTCGTCGTTCAGCGCCGGCGGGCCACGGCGGCTGGATTCCGGAGTGGAGGTCTTCTCGGGGCTCTTGCACAGGCGAGCCGCTCGCCGCCTGGTGCTGAGGATGAAGTACCAGGGATGCCGGGAGTCGGCCGAGGTGCTGGCGGCGGTGATCGCCCGCCTGCTCCCGCCGGAAGCCACGGCGTTGGCGCCCATTCCCCGGATCCACTCCCGGCGTCTCAAGTACCGGTCCGATCCCGGGGTGCTGCTGGCTGTCGCGCTGTCCCGGCGCTCGGGGCTGGATGTCGTATTTCCCCTGGGTCCACGCCTGTGGGGAGGCGCCAATGCCGGCCTGGGCTGCGCCGCCCGCACCATCCCCCGCTTCCGGCGACGCCGCTACCCGGCAGCCGGAGTGGTGTTGGTGGATGATGTCGTCACCACCGGCATGACCCTGGATGCAGCGGTGCATACCCTGGGGAGACCCCTTGTCCGGGCAGCCGTTACCGCAACCTGTTCCCCGGCGGACCGTGGCCCGGGCTAGTCTTGAAGTCCCAATCCAAGAAAAGGTCATTTAAGTGGATATAAGGCTCAGCACCCGCAACACCGAGATGACGGATCGACTCCGTCAGGCGGTGCTCGGCAAGGTGAACCGCGCTGTCCGGGTCTTCGGCGACCTGGACGCCGTCGATGTGGAGATCATCCGGGAGGCCAACCCCCGGCTCACCGACGAGCGCTTCCGGATCGAGATGACTGCCAAGGTGATGGGGAGGATCATCCGGGTGGAGGCGGCCGCTCCGGAGGCGACGATGGCGCTCGACACCGCCGGCGACCGTTTCGTGCGCCGGGTGCGCCGCCTCAAGGAGAAGGTGATCCAGTCCCATCGCCAGAGCGGGAGCGCCCCGGCGGGCGCCACCGAACCCGGGGGCGACGAGATAGTGAGAGTGAAGAGGTTCGCCATGAAGCCCATGAACCTCGCAGAGGCACAACTCCAGATGGAGATGCTCGGTCACTCCTTCTTCTTCTTCCTGAACGCCTCCAACAATCGCCACTGCGTTCTCTACCGCAGACGCGACGGCCGGTTGGGCCTGATCGAGTCCGGTTGACCACTCCGCCCGCTCCACACGTTCCCATAAGAAGCTCCGGGCATATAGCATCTTAAGCGGATGGGGATTTTCAGCAAGATACTCCAGGCGGGGGAAGGTCGGACCCTCAAACGGCTGAACGCGCTGGCCGACCGGGTCAACGCGTTGGAGGAGAGCGTCAAGCCGCTCTCCGATGCCGAGCTTTCCGCCAAAACCGCCCATTTTCGCGCTCGGGTCGAGCGCGGCGAGAGCCTGGACAGCCTCGCCCCCGAGGCCTTCTCGGTTGTGCGGGAGGCAGCGTGGCGGGTGCTGGGCCAAAGGCCCTACGACGTTCAGATCGTTGGAGCGGGCGCGCTGCACCAGGGGATGGTTGCCGAGATGAAGACGGGGGAGGGAAAGACCCTGGTCTCAACCATGCCGGCCTACCTGAACGCCCTGGGAGGCCGTGGGGTCCATCTGGTGACGGTGAACGACTACCTGGCCGCCCGGGACGCAG
>CAYWGY010000007.1:0-29115 GCA_964458055.1 uncultured Acidimicrobiaceae bacterium
GGCCACGGAGAGCGCCATGTGGGCGTTCTGCTCGATCAAGAGCACGGCGGTGCCCTGGCGGTTGATCTCCAGGATGATCTGGGCAATCCGTTCCACCAGTTGAGGCGCCAACCCCAGGGAAGGCTCGTCAAGGATCATCAACTTGGGCGTCTGCATGAGCGCGCGCCCGATTGCCAGCATCTGCTGCTCTCCCCCCGACATGTAGCCGGCCACCTGGTTTCGCCGTTCTGCCAGCGCCGGGAACAGGGACATGACCCTGTCGTGTGCTTCTTTGGTGAGGTTACGGTCACGGTTTATGTAGGCCCCGGCGGCCAGGTTCTCGTCCACGGTCATCTCGACGAACACCCGGCGACCCTCCATCACCTGGCTGATCCCCATGCGTACCCGGTCCGAGGGCAGGGTGTGCGTTATGTCCCTGCCGTCGAAACGGATGACACCCTTGGTGATGTCACCCTCATGCACGTCCAGGAGGCCGGTGACGGCCCGGGCCGTTGTGGTCTTCCCGGCACCGTTGGCGCCCAGCAAGGCCACGATGTCTCCCGCCGGCGCCTCCAGGGAGACTCCTCGAAGCACCAGGACAACATCGTTGTAGACAACTTCGAGGTTGGAAACTTCCAGCATCACCTGTCCCCCGGTTCCTGAGGCGTGGGTCGGCCCTGCCCCATGCGGGGCGCGGGCCGACCCATCCTCAACCGTCTAGGAGAGCTTGTAGCAAGCCTCTTCGAATACGTAATCGGCGGCTATCGGGTGGATGAACGCCCGCTCGATAACCCGGATGCCTGTGGGTGAAGTCCCTGCCGCCAGCGCCTCGGGATCGGGACGGGTGATCCAGATCTGGCGCTGCAGGCGTTCGTTGGCGCCTCCCACGTAGCTCTCGGCGGGAGCAAGGCCCCTGAAGTCGATCTCCTCGATGCTCTTGGCCGCAGCCAGCACTCCACCCTGTGTCATGTCGCCATTCTGGTAGGCGACGTTCAGGGCCTCATGGAGAATCATGGCCTCGACGAATCCTTCGACCACGTAGTCGATGAGCGGCACTTCCGGCGCGTATTTGGCCATCAACTCACGCAGGAACTCCGTGCCCGGATTGTCCTCGATGATGGGCGAGAAGTAAATAGCGCCGTAAAAGTCGCGGGCGATGGCGTCCTTTATGGGGGAATCAGGCGCCACGAGCGCCTGGCTCCAGGTGGGCGCGGCTCCCGACCACATCGCCTCGAATCCCTGCGAAACAGCCGCGCCGTAAACCTCGGTGAAGGTGGCGGCATTGGCCGTTATCCACACGATGTCGGCACCGCTCTGGGCGATGGCGTTACCGATAGGAGCGTTGTCCTGTCCGGGAATGACCTGGCCTTCCCCGTCGTACACCACCTCGATGCCCAAGGCGGCGGCAGCCAGCTTGGCGCCCTGGGCCGAGTCCTGCCCGTAGTCGCCGGGGAAGGAGGCGATGGCAAGAGTCGGACTGGCGACTCCGTTGCCCACCGCAATGTCGTGCATGTACCCGACCAGGTTCATCGCCTCGATGCAGTAGGGAGTGCCGTGGGAGAGGAGGTTGGCGTTCAACGCCGGATCGGACCAGCCGGAGTACCAGGTGAGGGGAATGGCGAGAATGCCATCTTCCTCCAGGTCCTCACGGATGGCCACGGTGTGCGGCGACCCGGTGGAGTGACCGAAGGCAACCACCTGGTCCTTCAGTTCCTCGTAGAACTGGACGTGGTTGTCGACCGAATACACGGTGTCGCGGTACACCAACTCCACCTCGAGTCCGTGTATGCCGCCCTTCTCGTTGACGTCGGCCCAGTAGGCGTTGATTCCGGCGACAACGAGGCCGACCAAGCCCCCGAATGCGCCGGTGAGGTCGGATAGCATTCCCACCGTGATGACGCCGGCATCCAGGTCCACGCCGATGTCAGTGGCGATCATCATATCCATGGGCTCGTCCATGTCCTCGTCCATGGGTTCATCCATGTCCTCGTCCATGGGTTCATCGGGAGCCGCGGTGGTGGCCGGGGCGGCGGTGGTGGCCGGGGCGGCGGTGGTGGCCGGGGCGGCGGTGGTGGCCGGTGTCTCGGCCTCTTCCTCGTCTCCGCCGCAGGCGGCCGCGATCAGGCTCAGCGCCATGACCAGGGCCAGCAACTTGAACTTGTTCTTCATAGTCATGCTCCTTATCAGAGTCGTCCTTGCTTTTCGGTGCTTTCAACTAGAGATTAGGACCCCCGGTGGAAGGTGCTAATCGGCATCAATAAGTAAATGGCCAGCCTTTCCAATAGTTCCTGACCCTTAGCCATATCCCGTACAGTCCCAATGGTTCGAAAATCATGAAGAGGATTATCAGCAGACCAAACAGGACCTGGTTGAGTTGGAAAACCGACAGCCCCGGACCCACCCCCGGAATCGTGTTGATCAATCCGGTGTCATCCGGCGAAATCGCCACCACCAGGTCAGCGACGCCGGCCAGTGTCCCCTCTCCACTCTCGATCACTCCCGACAGCCACTCTGTGAAGTCCTGGACCAGCCGGGGAAGGATGATGACAAAGGCCGTACCCATCAACGCCCCGGACACGGTACCCGCTCCCCCGATGAGTACGATGGCGATGAACTCCACCGACAGGAAGATGTCCCACGTCTCGGGAATCTGGCGACCCACGAAGGATGCGAAGAGGGCGCCCGCCACCCCGGCAAAGGCCGAGGAGAGCCCGAAGGCCAGCAGTTTGTAGCGAAACTCATCCACTCCCATCACTTCCGCGGCGATGTCGCGGTCGCGGATGGCTTGGAAGGCGCGTCCGGCCCGTGTGCGCTGGAGGTTCTTTGCCACCAGGGTCGCCAGTATCAACAGGCCCAGCATCAGGAGATACACCTTGGCTTCCTCGCTGATCTCGAATCCCAGCCACACTCCGTCGGAACCGAAGTCCACCAGCGGTTCCTCCTCCTTCCAGAGCCGCCACTCGAAGGCTGGGAACTTCCTCCCGGCAAAGGCTCCCCCGGTGACGAAGGTCAGGTTACGCCACGCCCACTCGCCAATGAACACCAGCGCCAGGGTGGCGAAGGCGAGGTACAGACCCCGGACCCGCACCGCCGCCGGGCCCACCAGCACTCCCACTATCGCCGGAATGATGCCGGCCATGGGCAGCCAGATCCACATTGGTAGGCCGAGCCCCCACAGATCACCCTGGGGGGCCCCGAACACCACCCCCACATAGGCTCCCAGCCCCATGAAGAAGGCGTGTCCCAGAGAGACCTGGCCGGCAACCCCCGAGAGAAGGTTGATGCCCAGGGCGCCGATCCCGAATATGGCCACATGCGACAGCAGCTTCATCCAGTCGTTGTGACCCAGGAAGTCGGGTAAGAACGGGATACTGGAAGCGATCGGCGCCAGCGCCGCCAGCGCGATGAAGACTCCCAGGACCACCTTCTTGGTGATCGTGGGCATCAGGGCCTGATCGGAGGAATAGGACGTGTGGAGGTTGGGCCGGCCTCTCATACGCGTCTGATCTCCTCGGTGCCGAAGATCCCGTAGGGCCGGATGAACAGCACGACCATCATGAGAAGGAAGGGAACAATCCCGCTGAACCCGGTGCCGAACAGGGGATGGTTGAGATAGAAGCCGGCAGCCGCCTCTGCCAGGCCGACCGCCAAGCCGCCGATGACCGCTCCCACCACCGAATCCAACCCACCCAGGATGATGGCGGGGAAGGCCCGGAAGGCAAGCAGGGCGGTGTCGAAGAAGACTCCCACCCGCCGGGGATAGACCGATCCGAAGATGCCTCCCACTGTTGCCAGGGCCGCTCCGATGGCCCAGGCAATGGCGAAAATGGTCCCGACCTTGATCCCCTGGGCGCGGGCCGCCTCCTGGTCGAAGGCCGTAGCCCTCATGGCGATCCCGGTCCGGGAGCGGAAGAAGAGGGCCACCAGGATCACCAGTATCACCGCCACCACAAACTGGGCTATCTCGGTCTGGGCGATGATCACGAAGCCGAGATCCACCACCTTGTCGCCCCAGGGATCGGCCATCGAGCGGGGGTCGGGTCCGATGTAGTCGGTGACGATGGTCATGAGGATGATGTTCATACCCAGCGTCACGATGGCCACCGAGAACAGGTCCTCCCCGACCATGGCGCGCAGGAACACCCGCTCCAGGAGTATCCCCACGAGGGCCGAGAGCACCAGCGCCGTCACCACCGAGATCGCCCACCCCAGAAGAGGCGGAATATCCAGGTACCGTCCGGGGAAGTTGAGTTCCACCGCCACCGCGGAAGTGAGGAACGCCCCCAGGGTTGCCAGGGCGCCGTGGGCGAAGTTCACCACCTGGGTGGCCTTGAAGATTATGACGAACCCCATGGCCAGCAGGGCATAGATGGTGCCCAGTGACAACCCGCTGACGATCGTCCCCGCCAATCGACTGGGTTCGGCCTGGGCCAGGAGTCCGATCGTCAATAGTTCGACCGTCACAGCGTCCCACCCCGGCCGATCGCATGGACGGCAGTCACGACTATCTCCTCCCGCCCGAGTACATGTCCACGATCAGGTCCCCGAACATATCCTCCATCGACTCCCTCTTGAGCTTCTGGGTGGCGGTCAACTCCCCGTCCTCGTGGTCCAGTTCCTTGGGGAGCATGCGGAACTTGCGGATGTTCTCCACTCTGGCGAACTTGGAGTTGGTCTCGTTGATCACACCCTGGACCAATTCCAGCACTTCCGGCTTCTCGCCCAGGTCCCGGTAGGTCGTGTAGGGAATGCCGCGTCGTGTGGCCCAGTCACCAACAGTGTCGAGTTCGATGCCGATCAGCGCCGTCAGATAATTCTTCCGATCGCCGATGACCATCGCCTCCTTAACGAACGGGGACGTCTTCAGGCTGTTCTCGATCTCTGACGGCGAGATGTTCTTCCCGCCCGAGGTGATGATGATGTGCTTGATCCGGTCGACGATCTTGACATGAGTGCCGTCCACCCATTCACCGACATCCCCGGTGCAGAGCCATCCGTCGTCCGTGAAGGCTTCGGCGGTCTTCTCCGGCTTGTTCCAGTACCCGCGGAACACTCCGGCATGCTTTGTCTGGATCTCCCCGGTCCCGGGATCGATGCGAAAGCCTATCCCCGGGTACGGTTCTCCCACCGTGCCCAACTTCATCCGACCGTGGAAATTGTTGGTCGCCACGGCGGCGTTCTCGGTCATGCCGTACAACTCGTAGAGGTTCACGCCCAGGCCATGGAAGAACTCGATCACCTCGGGAGCGATGGGAGCGGCGCCCGTCCCCGCCCACCGGCAGCGGCGCAGACCGATCCTCTCCCGGAGGGCCCGGAAGACCAGCGGATAGCCGACCAGGTACAGCAGGCCGCTGAAGAGGGTGTGCCTGCCGCCGTTGCGTGCCCTTCCCCGGCCCACCATCCCCGCCAGGAGGTTGCCGAAGGACATGAACGCCCGCTTGAACAAGGTGGCGTCCTTGCTCTTGATTATTACCGTCGCATGGATCTTCTCCCAGATACGGGGGACCGCGAAGAAGAGCGTCGGCTGCACTTCTCGCAGATTCTCCTGCACCGTCTCGATGGACTCGGCGAAATTGAGCGTCACCCCGGTGGCCGCCGAAGTCCAGGTGGAGAAAATCCGCTCCGCCACATGGCAGAGAGGCAGGTAGGTGAGGATCTCGTCGGAAGGATTGGGACCCATGTTCCCGGGCATGCGCTGATCGGCGTTGATCAGTTCATCGAAGCAGTACTCTGCGTTGGCGTTGTCGAGCATCGCCCCCTTGGGAGGGCCGGTGGTGCCCGAGGTGTACACCAGTGTCATGATGTCCTCGGACCGGGCCTGGCTCATCCGCTCATCGAGAGCGCCCGGGTGCTCCTCCCGGTGATGGCGGCCCGTCTCCAGGAATGTATCCCAAAAGATGAACCGGGGATCGTCACGAAAAGCCCTGAACCCCCGTGGCTCGGCATGGATGACCTTCTCCAACTCGGGGAGCGTTTCGATCACCTCTAAGAGTTTGTCGGCCTGCTCCTGGTCCTCGGCAAGATGCACTTTCGACCCGGAGTCGGAGAGCAGGTATTGCACCTCGGCGGCCGGATTGGTCGGATACAGACCGACGGTCACGGCCCTGACCGCCACCGCGGCGATGTCAAGGATCACCCACTCGGGCCGGTCCTCGGAGTGGATCGAGACCCGGTCGCCGACGTCCACCCCCAGCGCCAGCAGGCCGTGGGCCGCCAGCGAGACCTGCTCCCAGTATTCGGCCCAGGTGATTTCCTGCCATATGCCGTAGTCCTTCTCCCGAAGGGCCACCATGTCGGGTGTGGATCCGGCCCTGTCCCTGACCAGCCGCGCCACGGTCATGGCCCCCCGTTCGGTCGCCGGGGATTCGCTCCTCTCCATCACGACTGTCACCGGATCCTCCTTCCAAGACAAGGGCAAGTCTTAACAGACTATCAAAAATCGCTACGCCCTGATTGCTGATCGGGGATTAGGTGAGGATTCAGGACCCCAGCGACCACTCCGCCCCGCCCCCCCAGTGCTCCTTCTTCCAGATCGGCGCTCGATCCTTCAACTCGTCTATCAGGTAACGAGCCGCCGAGAACGCTTCCGCCCGGTGGGCGCTCGACACGGCCACCGCCACCGCCACCCCCCCGACATCCACCTTGCCCACCCGGTGCTCCACCGCCATGGAGATGACCGACCAGCGCCCGGCCGCCTCCCGGGCAATCTCGGCGATCTTCTCCTCCACCCGGGACCGGTACACCTCGTATTCCAGGTGGGTAACTCCCTCTCGTTGGGGTGAGTGGTTCCTCACCGTCCCCAGGAACAGGGCGACCGCTCCGGCCCGGGGATGGCCCACCTCCTCCAGTATCGCCACCACGTCAATGGGTGTTCCGGTCACGGCGATGCGAATGTTGGGTGAAGCAGACGGCATACACCCGGAAATTAGCCGACAACCACCATACAATCGGCAGGGTGAGCGAAGATCTCTTCTCGCGGCTGATGCGGATGTTCAACCAACCCGGCCCGGTCAACCTGGATCTGGCGCGAGAAATCTCCCGCCACCTCTCCGGAGAGCCCCAGCCCCTCAATCCGTGGACCACCGAGGAACTGATCGAATTGGTGAGGTTGGCAGAGTACCACATCTCCGAAGTGGCGCCCTTCAGCTTCCCTCCCGCCTCGGCTGTGTCCCCCCTCGGTCCCCGGGAGTGGGGGGACGCCATGATCGAGGAGTTGGCTCCTCTGGCCGAACCATTCGCGGCCCGGTTCAGCGAGAGCATCCAGGGCCGGCGATGGGCGATGCTGGCGCCCCTCGGTCCGGTGATGGCCGGAGCGCAGTTGGGCACCCTGGCGGGAATGGCGGCCACCCGGGTGACGGGATCGTGGGAGACAGGCATTCCCGCCTACTCGTCGAACCGCTCTTTCTTGGTGGCGACGGTCATCGAGGAGTTGGCCCGAGACTTCTCCATCGACGGTCGGCAGGTGCGAATGTGGGCCGCGCTGTCGGAGACCGCTCACCGCGCCGTCTTCTCCCTCCCGTTTGTCATGGACTACTTCCGACTTCTCAACGACGAGTACGCCTCCAGCCTGCGACTGGCGCCCGAGTCCCTCATGGAGCAACTGGGATCCATCACCGACCCCTCGGCCCTCTTCCAACTCGATGTGGATATGGGCGAGGCAGGACTCTTCGACTCCTCGGAATCCGGCCCGGCCCGAGAGAACCTGCTGGCATTCCTGGGAATGACAGCGGCGATGTCCCGGCGAATGGTGCTGGAGGCCGGTTCCCGACTGGTGCCGGACTTGGAGGAGATACTCAGAGAACGTGATCACAACTCGACTCTTGCAAGCGAACTCACGCAAGCCGGAATGATGGTCACGGTCACACCCGAGGCGGTGTCCTATGGCGGGGCGTTTCTCACCGACGTGGAGGAACGCTTCGGACCCCTGGCGGCCCGGCGCCTCTGGCAAGCCGACGGGTTGCCGGAAGCCAGAGAGATCGCCGACCCCGTGGGGTGGGCTGCGCGGGTCCTGCTGGACGACGCCCTCTGGTGAACCGGTAGGCTTTCCAGCACGAATCCGCCTAGATCCGGGAGAAAGAATCATGTCCGCCTCAGTAGGTTCCACCGCCCCCGCCTTTGCCCTGAAAGACCAGGATGGCAATGAAGTCACCCTCGACGGCCTCTCGCGGCGTCCAACCCTGGTGATATTCATCCCCTTTCCGTTTACAGGCATCTGCGAGGGGGAGTTGTGCGAACTGCGAGACAATCTCGATGACCTCACAGACCTGGACGCCAACGTGGTGGTAATCACCTGCGACACTCGCTTCTCCAACAAGAAGTGGGCGGATGAGCAGGGATTCGAGTTTCCCATTCTCTCAGATTTCTGGCCTCACGGGCAGACCGCTCAGGCGTACGGTTGTTTCAGCGACGTGCTGGGAGCCGCCCTGCGCTACACCTTCGTGCTCGACGCCGACCGGGTTATCCGAAAGATCATCTCCACCGAGTCGGTGAGGACGCCCCGCGACTTCGGTTCCTACGGAGAAGCTCTCCAGGGCATCTGAGTTCTGGCCGTGGCCGGTCCCAACCCCGGACCGGGACCGGCTTGCCGCCGACCTCCTGCCGGGAGATCGTTCCGGTCAGGACTCCTCCGTGGCCTCCGCTGCTTCTTCGGCTTCCTTCCCCTTGGCGCCTTCCTCGACACCCTTGCGGAACTCGCGCGCCGACGATCCCAGCGACCGCGCCAGCTTGGGGAGC
The DNA here is from genome assembly GCA_964458055.1 of uncultured Acidimicrobiaceae bacterium. Classification (GTDB taxonomy): domain Bacteria; phylum Actinomycetota; class Acidimicrobiia; order Spongiisociales; family ZC4RG35; genus Bin76. The sequence goes on from CAYWGY010000007.1 coordinate 8,713, forward strand.
TTGGAGGCGCCGAACAGCAGCAGCAGTATCAGAACAATTATCCCCAGTTCCAAGGGTTTCATACCGAACAACGTTCTCTCCTTTGTTGGTCTGCCCAGCCGCTCGTGCGGGGAGCATTTAACCCAAGGCTAACGCATCTATGGCTTTCTGAAGCCTTTCCCTGGTCACAAACCTGATGCGGGGATCGCGTCGTTCCAGGCTGTAGACCGCGAACGGGCCGTACTTCTCCGTAACCAGCATCCCCCTCTTCATGGGAGAGCGGGCCAGATCCATGATGAAGCGATGTATCTCCTGCTCGGAGAGCTCGGGGTATTCGCCCCGAGCGTGGCGAACCTCCCTGACCATGACGGTGGACCTGCCCTTGGTGGCGTGGTGGGTAGCCTCGTCTGGTCCCGCGGTCACGGCATAACCCCGCAACAACAGGATCCCCCGAACCAACTCCCCGGCAGTCATCGTGGCGGGATCGATACCCTGCATCCGCAGGGCGGCCTCGACCCCGGCGGGGATTCTCAGGAATGCGCCCAGCGACGAAAGGGCCTCTCCCTCCGCGGGCCTCGGCTGGGCCTTGGAACCCTTCGAGGCGGCGAATTCGCTGTCCAGGGGATCGTCCATGGCCTCGGCCAGCTTGACGATCTCGGGGACCGGCAACCCTTCCGGAAGCCTGCCCCGTTCCTCGAAATCGACCCGGCCCACTCTCCTTGTCCGACCCTGGTGAGACACGAATACCTCCATCCGGTCCAAGCCCTCCAGCGGAAGGCTGCGGCGGGCATCGCGGACCGCCTGCAGTCCGTAATAACAGAGCAGATCCGTGAGTATGGGGTCGTCTCCGGCCATGGGCACCTTAAAGGTGACTCTGATGGCGTCAGCACCCACGGATAGGTCTTCGATGTTCGGCAAGGGGAGCAGCGGATCCGGCTCGGAGGTCACCGTTTTGGTGGACCGGACACGCCTTAGAAGGCGAACGGCTATGATGACCACTCCTACCACGGCCAGCAGCAGCACCACCACGGCCATAACCAATCCCAGCATTTTCCCCCTATCTATCAGGCGCAACCCATTGTAGGGAGGTCCTCAGGAAGCTACGGCGGTCCTCCTGGCCCTCTCATGGCGGACCCGTCGGCGCTCGCGTTCGGAGAGGCCTCCCCAAATGCCGAAACGTTCGCCATTGGCCAGGGCGAAGTCGAGACACTCGATCTTTACTTCACACTCCGCACAGATGGCCTTTGCCTTGCGGGTGGAAGAACCGCGCTCAGGAAAAAACAGATCCGCATCGGCGCCCAGGCAATTGGCGTAATTCTGCCAATCCAGCGGCTCGGCCGCCAGAGCTTCTATCAAACTTCGTCGCATTCTCCTATCCTCCAACCCGAAGGCTTTGTCTCAGGTGCCTGTGATTACAATGGTGTAACTACAAGGCTAGGACTATAGACCGGGGTTTACAAGTTGTCAAGTGCAATGGATTGAAGGCGTTATTGCACCGAGGTAAGCGGGATTACAATCACAAACCAGCGATGCCCGGCACCATCACATGACACCACCCCCGGTCTCATCCCGGCGCCTTCCATGGCCCCTGGAGTTCTACCGGTCCGCCGTCGGCAAGAAGTGGGTCATGGGTGTGACGGGCATAGCACTTCTCGGATTCGTCCTGGTCCACATGATCGGGAATCTCAAAGTCTTCCTCGGCGAAGGACAACTGGATGCCTACGGCCACTTTCTGCGAGAGATGCTCTATCCGCTGGTCCCCGAGACGGTGGTCCTGTGGGGATTCCGGATCGGACTCCTGCTCGCATTCGGGCTCCACATCCATGCCGCCGCCAGCCTGACCATGCTTAACCGGCGCGCCAATGTCGCCTACGAAGGGCCCCGTGACTACGCCGTGGCGAGCTATGCCTCCCGCACGATGCGGTGGAGCGGGGTGATTGTGGGAGTATTCCTGATCTGGCACCTGGCGGACCTGACCTGGGGAGTCACTCCCATGGCCCCGGAGGGTTGGGAAGCCGGCGCCATCGAGGCCAACCTGGCGGCGTCTCAACCCTCCGGGGCCATGGGGGTGGCCCTCCTCTACATCGTCGCCAACGTGTTGCTGGGAATTCACATCTACCACGGCGCCTGGTCGCTCTTCCAGAGCATGGGCTGGGTCCATCCCTCTTACAAGGTTCTCAGGCGGTGGTTCGCCCAGGCATTCGCCGCGGTGATCGTGGTGGGCAACGTCAGCATCCCCCTGGCGGTTTGGGCAGGTTGGCTGTGATGACCAGGCCGGCACTTGACCCCAAGGCGCCCTCGGGTCCTCTCCCCGACGCCTGGGACAACCACAAGTTCTCCGTCAAGCTGGTAAACCCGGCCAACAAGCGCAGGTTCAAGATCATCGTGATCGGATCGGGTTTGGCAGGCGCGTCGGCTGCCGCCACCCTGGCGGAACTCGGCTACCGGGTGGATGTCTTCACCTTCCATGACACCCCCCGCCGCGCCCACTCCATCGCCGCCCAGGGAGGGATCAACGCCGCCAAGAACTATCGCAACGACGGCGACTCCGTGGAACGTCTGTTCTACGACACCATCAAGGGCGGCGACTTCCGCTCCCGGGAGGCAAACGTCTACCGGCTGGCTGAACTATCGCTGAACATCATCGACCAGTGCACCGCCCAGGGGGTGCCCTTCGCGCGGGAGTACGGGGGACTGCTTGACAACCGTTCTTTCGGCGGCGCCCAGGTCTCCCGGACCTTCTACGCCCGCGGACAGACCGGCCAGCAACTCCTGCTTGGGGCCTACCAGGCAATGGCCCGCCAGGTGGGCCTGGGCACCGTGAAACTGTGGGTGCGCACCGAATTCATGGACGTCGTGCTCAAGGACGGCCGCGCCGTGGGAGTGGTGGTGAGGGACCTGCGCACCGGCGAGATCAGTTCCCACTCGGCCCATGCCGTGGTGCTGGCCACCGGGGGATATTCCAACGTCTATTACCTGTCCACCAACGCCATGACCTGCAACGTCACTGCCATCTGGCGGGCGCACCGCCGCGGCGCCGCCTTCGCAAATCCCTGCTTCACCCAGATCCATCCAACCTGCATACCCGCCCACGAGGAGTTCCAGTCCAAGCTGACCCTGATGTCGGAGTCGCTGCGCAACGACGGACGGGTGTGGGTCCCCAAGTCAACCGAGGATGACCGGCCGCCCGACCGGATTCCGGACGACGACCGGGACTACTACCTGGAGAGGGTCTATCCCTCCTTCGGCAATCTCGTGCCCAGGGATGTGGCCTCCCGGGCGGCCAAGCGCATGGTGGACGCCGGCCACGGGGTGGGGACCCGAAAGAACGGCGTCTACCTGGACTTCCGGGACGCCATCGGAAGGCTGGGACAACCGGCGGTAGCCGCTCGCTACGGGAACCTCATGGAGATGTACAACCGGATCACCGACGAGGACCCCTACAGCGTCCCCATGAGGATCTATCCCGCTCCCCACTACACGATGGGCGGACTCTGGGTGGACTACAACCTGATGACCACCATCCCCGGGCTCTACTGCCTGGGAGAGGGGAACTTCTCCGACCACGGCGCCAACCGCCTGGGCGCCTCGGCTCTCATGCAGGGTCTGGCCGACGGTTACTTTGTTTTGCCATACACCATCGGCGACTACCTGGCCGAGTACCTGAACCAAGATCCCGTTCCCGCCACCGATGAAGCCTTCACCCGTACCGAGGCGGAACTCCGCGACCGCATCTCGAGGCTGGTGTCCATGAACGGCAACCGGACGGTCGACGACTTCCATCGCCGCCTGGGCAGGGTGGTCTGGGACTACTGCGGCATGTCACGGAGCCGGGAGGGCCTGGACCGGGCAATGTCCGACCTGCCGACCCTCTACCAGGAGTTTCGCGCCTCCGCCCGGGTCCCCGGCGACGGGGAGAGCACCAACCAGACACTGGAGAAGGCGGCCCGCCTCGAGGACTTCTTCGAGTTGGCGATGGCCATGTGCGTCGATGCCCGCCAGCGCGAGGAGTCCTGCGGCGGACACTTCCGGGAAGAGCACCAGAATGAACATGGCGAAGCCGTTCGGGACGACGAGAACTTCGCCTCGGTGTCGGCCTGGTTCTGGACAGGCGATCCCGCCCGTCCCGACCTCCAGGAGGAGGACCTGGCATTCGAGAACGTCAAGTTGAGCACCCGGAGTTACAAATGAACATCACGCTGCGGGCATGGCGACAGGCCGGACCATCCGAGGAGGGACGGTTCGAGACCTACCAGGTGTCAGACGTCTCCCCGGACATGTCCTTTCTGGAGTTGCTGGACGTCCTCAACGAGCGCCTAACCCTGGAGGGAGCGGATCCGATCGCCTTCGACTCGGACTGCCGGGAGGGGATCTGCGGCATGTGCGGGGTGATGATAAACGGCCGCGCCCACGGTCCCATGGCCGCCACCGCCACCTGCCAACTCCACATGAGGAGCTTCAACGACGGCGACACCATCACTGTGGAGCCCTGGCGGGCCACCGCCTTCGGAATCATCCGCGACTTGATGGTGGACCGGTCGGCCTTCGACCGGATCATCGAGGCCGGGGGGTTCATATCGGTGGCCACCGGCTCGGCGCCCGAAGCCAACCTCACCCCTGTCCCCAAGGACACCGCCGAGACGGCTTTCGACGCCGCCGCCTGCATCGGGTGCGGCGCCTGCGTGGCGGTGTGCCCCAACTCCGCCGCCCAACTCTTCACCGCCGCCAAGGTCTCCCACCTCAACCTCCTACCCCAGGGCAGCACCGAGAAGCACCAGAGGACCGAGCGGATGGTGGACACCATGGAACAGTTCTTCGGCTCATGCACCAATCACGGCGAATGCGAGACAGCCTGCCCCAAGCAGATCTCCATCGACTTCATCGCCCTCATGAACCGCGACTACGTGAAGGCCAAGCTCAAGGGCCGCCGAAGCTCCTGAGTTTGCGATAAACACCGTCGAGTCCTCAGCAGGACTTGGCAGTGAAACAGGCTCCACACCCTTTCCCACGCTCTCATTTCTCATTGTGGTCCTGCCCAGCCAGGCGACCAGGCGCTTTCCGGACCTCGCGGCGGGACGAATCGCGGGAACCGGTGAGGTGTGTGCCCTATCTTCTTCGGACCATTGGACCCTCATCCGCGATCGTCTCTATCGGCGAACTCTCAGGTGACCGGCAAGGTAACTTCGGGTCCTTAGGGAGCAACGATGGCACCTCCGGGTCTTGGCGCCTCCGACCCTGGCCCGGGGCGCAACCAGGAGAGGACAGGTTGGCGGCTCCACCTGCGGGCAGGATTGCTGATGAGGATGCTGCAATCGATCAAAGCCAATGGAGAGCTTTACGTTTTCGCGGCATGCGTACCGTATTGGTGGCTCGGCCCCGGGATAGGGTGACCCCCCTCGAATAAGAACGGATTAGTACGGAAACAGCAAGAAACCCCAGGTCAGAAGTGTGAGAATAGTAGGAGAATAAGAAAACACAGGCCGAGGAGGGGCCTCTGTACGATCATGGACACCTGCCGCATGAGCGGGAGATCCACATTCGGGTATAGATCGCCAACACTCCTCGGTGGCCTGTTAGCCGCCACCCCTGACTGGAGGCGCCGCCAGGCTGACCATGCTGGGACTCGGTGGCCACTTCGTGGCGGGGGGTGTGAGGCGAGATCAAGGTGCCGATCTTCGATGTGATGGAAAGCGAGCGCAAGATTCGGGGCGTCCACGTGAAGCCGTAGCGAGTTGACCAACCGACCGATCCGGGTGCTGTCCGCGAAGGTCCCACCCAGGGTGACCAACGCCCCCTCGAACAGGTCAACCGGAACTGTACGAGCTTCGCGGGAGGGCCAATCACCGGACGAGCCGTGTTGATGCCCTTCACTTCCCCCGCGCCCCGGAAGACCCCCGCTTCGGTCGGTCACATCTCCCACGTTGGAGTGGAGATCAGACCCAGTGCCGGCTGCGTTGGAAGACGTAGGTCGGGATCGAGATTCGAGACCGGACCTCTCCGGCGAAGAGGCCGGCATAAGAGATGTCCATCCCGGCCTCGTACAGGCGGGCGACGGCTCCGAGGAACCCGCCATCGGACGGCGACAGCGTGGGTATCACGACCGGCGCCGACGTGGCGTCCGGCCAAGCGTCACCAATGATCCCGCCCAGCACCGGGCCGGGACCGACCTCCAATAACATGTCCACCCCCATCCGGGCCAGTGTCTCTGCGCATCTGGAGAAGCCCGCGGGTCTCTCGGACTGTCGAAGCCACCCATCGAGGTCGAGTGCGCCGACAGACTCAACCAGCCGCCCTGTGACGCTGTCAACCAGGGCAATGGAAGGCGCCGAGACCGTGAGGTCGGCGAGCGCCGCGTGCCCGTTCCGCTCCGACACCTTGCCTCCCATGTCGCCCAAGGCCGCCGCCAGTCGCACACCCTCCTCGAGGCTGATTGCTCCGGCCGCCTGCGCCGCCGGGAGTACTCCCGGCCCGTGGCCAACAACCGCGCCCGGGCGTATGCCGACACTCGCCCACTGCGCCGTCAACGCGCAGCCAAGGGCATAGGCGGCCGGCAGGACCCATACCGGATCGTCGGGGTCCTGATTGACACCGGGACGACCGAACATCACATCAAGCAGCGAGACCCCCCGGTCTTCACGGATCAACTCCTCGCAACGGTCCAGCACCGCCCGCACCACCGGCTCGCTGCGGTACAGCGCCTCTCCCGAACCGACTCTCGGGCTGTCCCATCCCGGGTACGCGAAGGCCACTCTGGTCGCTTGGCGTGTGGTCTCCGGCATCGGCGCCTTACCGGCGGTTACCAAGGCGTCCAGTCGACTCCTGAGTTCTTCGGCATCGCTGAACAGAACCCCGGCGCGGTGGGAGAAGTGGCTGCGACCCACGCCGGCGGTCCACGCCAGGTCGGACAGCGTCGCATCGGAAGCCGGCTCTTCCAGACGATCAAGCCATGAGAGATACCGCTCCGCCAGTTCCCCGAGCGCGCCTGCGGACTTCCCCGAGAGCGGCAATAGGCGACCGGTGCGCCTCGGGGGCTCCTGGCCTGTAATCGGGAGATCGTCGACCGGAGCCGGCAGCGCCACCGGTATCGGCTTGGGACCACCCCTGGGCAGCAGCATGCCTCCACTCTCCGCAGAAACATCCAGCGGTGGTCGGTAGCCCTCCACCAGGACATGGGCATTCGCTCCCGACAGTCCGAACCCGCTGACACCGGCGCGAGGACGGCGCCCGGAGACCGCCGGCCAGTCCGTCCGAGCGGACGCCACGCGCACCGGTATCCGGTCCCAATCGACGTTCGGATTCGGGGTCTCGACGTGGAGACTCTCGGGTATGACTCCCATGTTCATGGAGAGGACAGTCTTGATGAAAGCGGCGATACCGGCTGCCCACTCGATGTGTCCGATGTTCGATTTGACCGATCCGATGAGCAGCGGACGGTCCCGCCGGCGCTCCTTGCCGTAGACCGCTGCAACCGCATTCAGCTCGATCGGATCGCCCAACTGGGAGCCCACCGCGTGCGCCTCCAGGTAATCGACCTCCGACGGGGAAATCCCCGCCCGGGCGAGGGCTCGTGTCATCACGCGCTCCTGGGCCGGGCCGTTCGGCACTGTAAGTGCGGCGCTGGCGCCGCTCTGGTTGACCGCAGAGCCTCGTATCACAGCCCAGATACGGTCGCCGTCGGCTTCTGCCTCGCCGAGTCGCTTCAGGACCACCACGCCGCAGCCCTCACCCCGAACGTAACCGTCGGCAGCGGCATCGAAAGCCATGCACCGCCCCGCCGCGGACAGCATGCCGATGTCCTTGTGGAACCTGGCAAGAGCTTGCGACAGCGTCGCGTTCACGCCCCCGACCAGGGCCAGGTCAACATCGCCGCTCCTCAGGGCCGCAACCGCCTGGTGCACCGCAGCCAGGGACGACGCGCAGGCCATGTCCACCGGCATGGCCGGCCCTTCCAATCCCAGGGTGAAGGCGACGCGCCCGACCGCCACGCTCGGCGTCGTACCCAGGTAGCTGTCATGCCGGCCGCTGGCAGCCACCACATCCCTGTATTCGCTGCTGCCCACCCCCGCGAAGACCCCGGTGCGGCTCCCCCTCAAACAGTCCGGGTCTATGGCCGCATCCTCCAGGGCTTGCCAGGTGGTCTCCAGCAGCATCCGCTGCTGGGGATCCATCAGTTGCGCCTCGATCGGGGCGATGCGGAAGAACCCGGCGTCGAACCGGTCGATTCCCTCGACGAAGGCTCCACGGCGATAACACACCTCCCCTGCGGCAGGGTCTCCGGTAATGCCGCTCCAGGGGCCGGCATCCCTCCGCCCATCGGTCACCGCGTTCGCTCCTGTCTCGAGGAGACGCCAGAAGGCGGCCAGGTCCGAAGCTCCGGGGAAGCGACAGGCCATGCCCACGATGGCTATGGCGTCGTCGTCGGGAGGCGTCTCGGGAGGGCCCTCGGGAACGGGCGCCTCCCCGCCGGCGTCGGGGCCATCCGCAGGCACGGTCCGGGCCAGTTCCTCCAGCAAGTGGCCGGCCAGGCTCTCGATGGTGGGGTAGTCGAAGACGGCAGTGCTTGACAGTACGAACTCCCCGGAGAGGGAGCGGTTCAGCCGGTTGCGGAACTCCACCGACATCAGCGAGTCCATCCCCAGGTCAAAGAAACCCACCCCCGCGGCCGGCGCCGACGGAAGCCGCAGCACCGCCTGCAACTCCCGCTGCAGGAAGGAAACCACCAACGCCTCCCGATCAGCGGCCGGGATATCCCTCAACTCCGAGATCACATCCGCCGGAGCGGATGGCTCTTCATCACCCTCACCGGTATCCAGCCCTCCCGGAAGCAGGTCTTCCAGGAAGTTGGGGGCGCCTTCATAATTCTCGGTGAAGACCGGCCAGTCAACCGCCGCCACCATGCAGGAGGTCAAGTCCAGTTGGACCAGTTCATCGAATGCGTCGAGGCCCTGCTGCGGACTAATCCAGCCGGTGCCCGATGCCTCGAGTTGGCGCTCGATCCGGGCGCGCTGCTCCTCGGCTTCTCCCAACTCCGACCAGGCCCCCCAGGCGATGGCCTGGCCCGGGAGTCCCAGGGATCTTCGATATGCAGCCAGTTGGTCCAAGAAAGTATTGGCGGCGGCGTGATTGGCTTGGCCCGATTTACCCAGTACCCCGGTGATACTGCTGAAGAGAACGAACATGTCCAGGTCGCGGTTCGATGTGGCCCGGTGCAGATGCCACGCTCCCAGTACCTTGGGCCAGAGCACCTGCTCGAAGCGTTCCCAAGTCTGGTTACCCAGGGCGCCGTCGGAGAGGACTCCCACGCTGTGGATGATGCCCGCCAGCGGTGGCGCTTCCTCGTCGAGGCGGGCCAACATCTCATCCAACGCTTTCGGTTGGGTCACATCGGCCAACTCCACCCGGACTTCAGCGCCATGGCGCCGGAGAGCCTCTATCGCCTCCATGGCAGCGGGATCGGGCGGCCTGCGCCCGTTCAGAACGATCACGCCCGCGCCGCGGTCTGCGAGCCATTTGGCCATCTCTATACCGATCCCCCCCAGACCTCCGGTGACCAGATAGGTGCGATCAGGCCGCAGCCTGCCACCGGACACGGGGGGCATGACCAGCACGTTCTTCCCGATATGGCGGGCCGACCGCATGAAATCCATGGCGGCGGCGGCTTCGCTGATCGGCCAGCGGGTGTGGGCCAGCGGCTTCAGCAGGCCGGTCGTCATCTTCTTCATCACGTCCCGGAGCACCGCGCCCGGATGGGCCGGGTCGTTCTTCTTCAACCAGTCCAGTTCCAGGATGGAGTAGGACACATCGGGACGGGACGCTGCCATCTCCTCGGCAGTCCAGATGTCCCGGCGGCCCATCTCCACAAAGCTGCCTCCCACCGCCAGGCATGACAGGCTGGCCTCGATGAACCCGGGGCCGGTGAGGCTGTTGAGCACCATATCGACACCGGCGCCGCCGGTGGCCTGCAGGATCTTCGCTCCGAAGCCGGGTGTTCGACTGTCGAAGACGTGTTCGATCCCCAGAGACCGGAGGTAGGCCTGCTTGGGAGAGCTTGCCGTGGCCAACACCTCCAGTCCCGCCGCCTGCGCCCACTGCACCGCCGCCAGCCCCACACCGCCCGAGGCGGTGTGGATCAGTACCCGGTCACCGGCATCCAACTCGACCATCTCGAAGCTCAGACCCGCGCTGGCGAAGGCCGAGGGTATGGTGGCCAGTGCTGCCGCCGACATTCCCTCCTGCGCAGGGGCGACCAGTTCCGCCCGCGTCACCACCTCGGGAGAGAAGGTGCCGAAGCCGAGCCCGACAACCCGGTCGCCCACCTCGTACTCGGTAACGTCCGGGGATGCCTGCACCACTCGCCCGCAGAACTCCTCCCCCAGCAGGGGCTCGGCCGGATTCACCACCCCCATGCTCAACAGCACGTCAAGGAAGTTCACACCGACCGCATCAACCGCCACCCGGACCTGGCCCGGCCCCAGGGGCCGGCTCGGCGCGGCTTCGGCGAAGAGTCCCTCCAGCACACCCCCCGCATCGGGCATGAGGCGCCAGGCCGAGTGTTCGGGCAGATCAAGTCGCGTTCTTGAGGAGCCGCCCCGGGCCAGGCGAGCGACCAGCCGGAGGCCGTCCCGGTAGGCCACCTGTGTCTCGGCGTCCGGGTACATCACCTCATCGACCACATGGGCGATAAGGGCTGGATCTGCCGGGTCGAGGTCCAGCATTCGCGGCAGAAGGTGTGAGGCCTCTCGCGCCACCGCCCTCCCGAAGCCCCACAGGGCGGCCCCGGCCGGTTCTCCAACGGTTGGGCGCATGTAGTCTCGCTCCAGGGCTTGGGCGCCCAACGTGATGAACCAGAGGCCCCGGTCCGGGGCGACATCGGCATCCAGAAGGCCCTGCACCAACGCCAGTGCGCTGCCCCCCGCTTCTCCGGCGTCGTCTTTGAGCTCGACGGTGTGAGCCTGCGGCCCGTGCCCGTGCAGGCTTCCCATGTGCAGCACACCTTGAAGCGGGACTTCTCGGGGTAGCGCTTCGAGCAGCGCCCGCCATGATTCCCGGCTGCCGGCCACCACCGGGATCCGGACAATGTCTCCCTCTCCGGCCGTTGTCGCTGATGGCCGGTTCGAATCCGCCATCACCACGGTCTGATCGGCGGCCGCCAGCTCTCTCGCCAATCGCATGCCCGTACCGCCGGAGTCAGGGCAGATGACCCACAGGCCCGGAGGTCGGGCAACTTCCGCGGGGCCCTGTGCGAGAAAGACGCTGGAGCCGAACGGGCCCCCTCTGTCGGCGCCCTCCGCTCCCAGGAATCCCAACTCGCCATAGCCCGCATCCAGCAGTGCCCGCTGCCATACCGACGGGGAAGCCATGGCGTGATCGGGGCGACACTCGTCGGCGAACCGCCACCAGCCATCCAGCAGGCCGAAGGTGATGTCCTGCCAGCCGCGGCCCCGCATGTTTTCGAGTGCGATCAACTGACCGGAGGGCGCCAGCAACTCGAGGCAGTTGGTGAGGGTCTCATCCAGGTCGCGGGTGGCGTGAAGCACGTTTGCCGCAATGATCAGGTCGTAGGCATGGCGTTCGAATCCCTGGCTGGAGGGAGGCTTCTCGACGTCGAGCGGCCGGTATTCCATCGGTATCGGCGCATCGGCGAACCGGCTCTCGGCCTCCGCGAAGAAGCCCGCCGAGATATCGGTGAAGGTGTAATCGCACTCTGCCGGGAGCTCCGGTAACACCACCGAGGTGGCCGATCCGGTGCCGGCGCCGACCTCGATCACACGCAAGCGCCGCTCCTGCGGCCAGCCCCGTACCACTTCGGTTACGGCATCAGCCAGGAGTCGGTTGGCTGCACGGGAGGCGGGAGCGGCGAAGTAGTACTCGGTGACGCCCGGTCCCTCGCGTCGAAAGAGGACCTCCAAGATGTCGACAGTACCGCGAAGTCCACCTGCAAGCGCGATGCCGCTTCTCCGCAGCAGACCCAACTCGTGGCGCCCATGGGGATACAGTTCGGCGATCCTGTCGGCAAAGGCCTCGGGGTCGGCCAGCGTCTCATCGGGAAGCGGGTCCCCGGCGTCGATCTCGACGACGTAGCCCTCCCCTTCGATGGCGTCGGTGAGCAGGCCGCCGTCCCTCAGTAGTCGGAGCAACCGTCCTACCAACTCTGTGTGCTCCGGTTGGATCTGCAGAAGGTCTCGCAGTGTCTCGGCTTCAACTTCTTCACCCCGGCGACGCTGCCATCCCAACTCTTCCAGTGCGGCGAGCGAATAGGAGCGTGATAGGCGTTCCAGGTCTCCCAGCAGCATGACCCGGTCCTCCACCGCGACTCCCTCCGCCGACAGATAGTCAGCAAACGGGCTGATGCCCTCACAGACCGCCGTCGGTGCTGCCAGGGCTTCGGCCGACTGCAGCCCTCCGGCCAATGGGCGTTCCCGCCAGTCCACCTCGTAGAGAATCTCTCCCAGCCCCTCGGAGGCCGAGAGAAGCGACGAGCGCGTGGCCCGCTTCACGGTGTATCCCTCCAGGCCGCCGAGGGCGGTCCCTTCGGAGTCGTAGAGGAGCAAGTCCCCTGTCAGGGTCTCCGGCTGTTCCGTGGAGCCGGGATCGGAGTGCTCGGTCCCGTCGACTTCCCTGATGCGGGCATGGCAGACCAACCTCTCGGGAAGGGGACCGTTCAACCACAAACGCTCCCAGGCGAAAGGCAGGTAGGTGGCGCCGGCCCCGACACCGGCCAGATCACGGGCTGCCGACAGCACCTGAAAGCACCCGTCCAGCAACAGCGGGTGTACCTGAGAGCCGCTTGCTTCCCCGGTCTCCCGCAGGATTACCTCACCCACCGCCTCGCCGGGTCGGCCCCACAGGGCTTGCAGGGAGCGGAAGCGGGGTCCGAAATCAATACCGGCGGCCTCCTTGGCCCGGTAGTAGGCGCGCAGGTCCTGGGTCTGCAGTCCGTTCTTCAGAGCACCCGGGGCCATCCGGTCTTGAGCGTCCAGACTACCTTCGACGGTCAGCCTCCCCTCAGCGTGGAGCGTCCAGCCTTCCTCCGAGAGCCCTCTGCTGAATATCTCGAAGGGTCGGGACCGGGTTTTGTCGGGATCGTCGAGGACCAACTGCATCCGCCGACCCGGGGCATCTGTCCCGCTGTCCGTATCCCGGGAGGAAAAGACCAGCGGGTTGTGCAACTGCAGGTCCTCGATGACCGTCGGGCCGATCCCCTCGGCCACCGACGCCGCCGCGGCCATGGCTCCGTAAAGGGCGCCGGGCATCACCACCCGTCCGAATACCTGGTGGTCTCCCAGCCACGCCGGATCCGACGGCGACATCTCCGTCTCGAACATGATCTCGCCGCGGGGGGACTCATGCCTCACACCCAGCAGGGGGTGGGCATCTGCGGATCGCCGCCGCCCCGACTTCGGCGCCCAGTGCCGCAGTCGCTGGAAGGGATATCCGGGCAGCGCCACCTTTCGTCGGGTTTCGCCGGCGAACAGGCCGGCCAGGGAGATGGGCAGGCCCGCTTCGTACGCCCCGGCGACGGCGTGAAGGAAAGCATCGGCCCTCTCGGGCTCGGAGCCGTCCCAGGAGGGCCGCAGCAGGCTCGCCAGTACGACGGGGCCATCGAGGTTCCCGGGGTCCTGGGGCCAGTTGACCGAGACCAGGGGAGCGAGCACCGCGTGGGGTCCCAGTTCAATGACCGCATCCACTCCCATTCCGGCCAGCGTCTCAACGGAGCGTCGGAAGGCCACCGGCTCTCCTGCCTGGCGACGCCAATAGGCGCCGTCCAGCGCCTGGCCGGGTTCCACCGCTCTCCCCGTCAGGTTGCTGATCAGCGGCAGTTCCGGGGCGGACACTGCGATGTTCGAGAAGAAGGCCTCCAGGTCGTCGAGAGCCGGTTCCACCAGGGGGCTGTGGTAGGCCGGGCTCGGCGGAAGCCGTCTCACCTTGACTCCCGCTCCCTCCAAGCGGTCGGAAAAGGCGTGCACTTCCTCCATCGGACCGCTGACCACCTGGTGAGAGCCGTTGTCGACGGCGACACACAGGTCACCGGCGCCGCAGGCCTGGTTCCACTCGTCCACCTCGGTCTTCACCCGAAGTTCGGAGGCGAACACGGCTGCCATGGCTCCCGCCCGGGGGAGGGCCCCCATCAGCGCTCCCCTGGTACACGCGAACCTCAGTCCCTCTTCCAAGGTGAATACTCCGGCGGCCTGCGCCGCCGCCATCTCGCCCAAGCTGTGTCCCATCACCACATGGGGCCGGATCCCCACACTCTCCCAGAAGGCCGTGAGGGCACACTCCAAGGCGTAGATGGCCGGTTGGGTCCATGCCGGATCGTGCAGTTCACCGGCCGCCGTGGGCCTGCCGAACATGACATCCAGGAGTGATGAACCTCGCTCCTCGCGCACAAGCCGGTCGCACCGGTCGAGAACAGCCCGGATCACGGGTTCGCTGTGATACAGGACTTCACCCATCCCCAGCCACTGGCCGCCCTGGCCTGTGTAGACGAAGGCCACCTTCTGGGCCTTTCGTGGTGCAGAAAGCGGTTCCGTCCGGGTAACCGTCCTCAGACCGGCCCGCAAGGAATCCCTGTCACCGAAGACCACCGCCGCCCGGAAGTCGAAGTGACCGCGACCTTCAGCGGCGGTCCACGCCACATCGGCCAGGTCCGAGTTTGCAGAGGACCCGTTGGATGACGACTCGCCGACTTGCTCCTCCAGCCAGGACAGGTAACGTCCCGCCAACTCCCGCAGAGCAAGCTCCGACTTGGCCGAGAGAGCCAGAAGCCGCGCAGGCCGGTCGGCAAACCCATCCGAGGAGGGCGCCAGGTTGTCGCCTGCGTCCGGTTGCGCCACGGCTACGTGGCGATAGAGGCCGGTAGGCGCCGAGGGTTCGGGTCCGAGTACGGGGTCACGGCCCGTCTTGCCATAGCCCTCAACCACAACGTGGGCGTTGGTCCCCGACCACCCGTATGCGCTTATGCCCGCGCGGGGCGGACGGTGGGTATGGCGCGGCCACCGCGTCGACTCGGAGACGATCTGCAAAGGCAGGGTGTCCCATGCCACCCGAGGATTCGGGTCCCGGAAGTGCAGATGCTTGGGCACCAATCCGTGCTGCATGGACAGCACCACCTTCATCAAGCCGGCGACTCCCGCCGCCGGTTCCAGGTGGCCGATATTCGTCTTGACCGAACCCACCAGCAGCGGACGGTCCGACTCCCTTCCCCGGCCGTAAACGGCCCCGGCGGAGTTCAACTCGATCGGGTCGCCGACCTCCGTGCCCGTGCCGTGGGCCTCCAGGTAGTCCACTTCCGACGGAGACACTCCGGCCCGCCGCAGCGCTTCGATGATCACACCCGCCTGTGCCCGTTCGTTGGGCACGGTCAGCCCGGTGCTCGTCCCGTCCTGGTTGAGGGCTGATCCCAGGATCACGCCCCAGATCCGGTCGCCGTCAGCCTCCGCGTCCCCGAGCCGCTTCAGTACCACTATCCCGCAGCCCTCGCCCCGGACGAAGCCGTTGGCGGAGGCGTCGAAGGCCTTGCACTGGCCGTCCGGGGACAACATCCGGGCGTTAGCCCGCAACTCGGTCAGGCGACCGTTCAGAACCACCTGTACGCCACCGGCCAGGATGACATTCGCCTCATCCCGTTGCAGAGCCGAGACAGCCTGGTGCACCGCCACCAGAGAGGAGGAGCAGGCGGTGTCCACCGCCATGGCAGGCCCCTCCAACCCCAGGGCAAAGGCGACTCGCCCGGCCGCCGTGTTCAGGGAGGTGCCACTC
Source organism: uncultured Acidimicrobiaceae bacterium (assembly GCA_964458055.1). Classification (GTDB taxonomy): domain Bacteria; phylum Actinomycetota; class Acidimicrobiia; order Spongiisociales; family ZC4RG35; genus Bin76. The sequence continues at coordinate 24,451 of CAYWGY010000007.1, forward strand.
ACGGTGTAGAGGCTCGTGGCAGGCTCGGCAGTTTGGCTGGAGGCCAGGTTGACGCCGCGATAGTCCATGTTGCTGATGCCGATGTAGACCCCGGTGCGGCTTCCCTTCAACCGGTCCGGGTCCATACCGGCGTCTTCGATGGCCTGCCAACTCGTCTCCAACATCAGCCGCTGTTGGGGGTCCAGCAGTTGCGCTTCGACGGGGGAAATGCGGAAGAACTCCGCATCGAACAGGTCAATGCCGTCGATGAAGGCCCCGAACCGGCAGGCGTCGCTCTGAACCTTACCGTCGGGGTAGAGTTCTCCGATTCGCCCTATACCCGAGCCGGGGACACCCTCGGTCACTGCGTTGGCGCCCGATTCCAGCAGACGCCAGAAGGATGCCAGATTAGGTGCGCCCGGGAACCGGCACGCCATCCCAACAATCGCAATCGGCTCTCTGATTGAGGAAATGGCCCGTCCTTCGGCCACGGAGGAGACAGCTGATTGTCCGGACGGGCTCAAAGATCCTCTTAGCGTCATTAGGCACAAGTCCCTGGACTCGGGTCGCCTCGGTTGAAAACCCTTACAAACGGTCGCCGAACATCAGCCATCCGACTGGCGCGTCGGCCAACCTTCACATTACCCAGAGCCCAGAGGTTTCCCAAGTGACTTGCCCAATACCGGAGACGACTCTTGGCTGCGCGACCTGGGTTGTCCCAAGGGTCTGCACATCCGGGCGGTTTCCGCACGGCTCCCTCCTCCGCCAGACCGGTACGTACCGGAGTGACCTCATCCCGCGGCCGGTGTCCCGTCTCTGAGGGTTCAAGGCCCGACCGCCCACTTCTGTAGTCGATCCGGGCGCTTGAGATCTGGCGCCGCGTGTGCCCGCCGGACTTTCCGTATGGGCCGTTTGCCATGGGGGCGTATCCTGGTTGGATGACGATGGCCTTGATTCCGACCACATGGCCAGATTGGCCCCCCGCCTGCCCAGGTCTCCTGCGGTGGTAGTAGTCTGATCATAGGTTTGGCCTCTAATCAAGAAGCTGTCTGGGAATTACCGAAGGCGTCCTCCATAAGGCGCGCTCGCATGAAGGACGGTGCGTCCACGGTCCTGCGCCGCCATGGGAATCCCGATGGACCGAGACTGGTGCTGACACATGGCAATGGTCTCGCCGCAGACCTGTACTACCCGTTCTGGTCCCTTCTGGCCGAGGATTGCGACCTGATCGTCTATGACCTCAGGAATCATGGCTGGAACGAGGTGGGGCCCATCGACAAGCACAACATGCCGTCCTTCGTGGATGACCACGACCGCACAATGGAAGCCATTGATCGAGAGTTCGGCGAGAAACCGAAGGTAGGTGTGTTCCATTCCGTGGCAGCCCTGATCTCGCTCCTGTCGCCCACGGGAGGCAGCGCCTTCGAGGGTCGTTTCCTGTTCGATCCTCCCCTCTGCAAACCGGGAAGAAGCTACCAACAGATGGAAGAGGCTGCCACCCGGACCGCCACGTTGACCCGGCGCCGAGCGGAGCGGTTTCCCACAGTCGAATCCTTCTCGTTCCTCCTCAAATTCGTTCCCCTCTTCTCCCGGGTTGTCCCGGGGGTACTGGATCTGATGGCAAGGACAACTCTCCGCAAGAGTCCCACCGGAAAGGACTACGAACTCCGCTGTCCCAAGGAGTACGAAGCGCGGATCGTCGAGTACGCCGGGATCTTCTCGGTGATGGTGGACTTCGACACCCTGGCGTCTCCAACCAAGGTCATGGGCGCCGACCCCACCCTGCCATTCTCCTACCTTCCCACGCTCGACCTCAGCAACATCCTCACGGTCGACTATGACTTTCTACCCGACACCACCCATTTTCTTCAGCTGGAAGACCCGCAAGGATGCGCCGAGGCTGTTCGTGATTTCTTGGATACCGTCCTGTGAGCCTGGCTGACTAACAATTGCTTTCGGCAAACGCGGAGAACCCGCGAACAGGCCGCGCCTGCCCGTACAGATCCAAGGCCGGTGGGCATACTGTGAGGCCGACCAGCCATCCACCTTATTCCGACCGGCGACGAGATGATCGCGCCACCGGTCCGGGTGTCAACTATCCAAGAATGCTACGAGTTCTCCGAGGGTGTTCAGCCTGGCGCAATCCTCGGTGGTGAAAGTCGTCCCGAACTCACGGGCGACCAACTCAGCAAAAGCCACTATATCCAGAGACGAAACACCGTGGTCGCTCAAACTCACGTCGAAGTCCAAGTCGGCGGACAGAGCCTGACCGTCCACGGCCAGATTGGCATTGACCAGTTCCCTTACTCTTGATTCACTCGATGACATCGCAGTCTCCTTTTGGCTTGCGGTATTTGTCGTCGGAGCCTACCAACGCCGGGACCGAAAGCAAAGGTCGGCGGCCATCAGCCGTCAGGTACCGTTGGATCGGTCAAATCTCGACTTGGGCGCCGTGGATTTGCCCGAACTAGGACCGGTCCACTCTCACTGCAACGATGTCCATTCCGTGGAACTTCTGGTGACGGACCCTGGAGGCGTAGTGACGTAGGAGCCGGAAGGAGATCTCCTGTTCGTCCCAAACCTGGATCTCCTCATCCAGATAGGCAAGGCGGTCCTGGAGGTTCTCCTCCTCCAGGACGGTGATGAACTCCAACTCGAAAGTCTTCTCCTGGGGATAGACCCGGACGATCAACCGGGCCGCGTCTTTGGCGGGATGTTGGCTTGCCGGATGCAGCAGGCTTGACAGTGCCTCCTCACCGGCTGACCGCAACCTCCGGGTGGAGGCGCCGTCCCAAGCCTGCTCGGCGGCTATCTGTGCGAGAAAGTCATCTATCGCCGGGAAAGCCGATGTATCCAGGGCGGCATGCAATCGCCTGGGTCGAGGTCCGGTTGCCTTGAGGAACATGGAGAGGCCTATGGCGGTGACCGCCCCCAGGGTGAGGCCGTCTCCCAGCAGGATGTCCCACGGACTCGGCAGCAGCCCCTCCAGAACATTCAACTCCAGCATGCCCACTCCCAGCGAGTACGCCAGTCCCACCGTCACCATGTTCGCCAGATTGAAACCGGCCTGGGAAACGGTGCGCATGCCCTCCATGAACAGGGTTCCGATTATGAACAACAACACGGCTCCCATTACCGCACTCGGTATCGCCAAGAGAACAGCCATCGCCTTGGGTAGCAGCGCCAACCCCACAAGAATCGCTCCCATCGCATACCCGACCCGCCGAGCCGCCACTCCCGTGAATTGCGCGAGCGAAACGCTGGAGGAGGAGTAGGCGGTGGTCGGGGGCGCCCCGGCGATGCCGGACAGCAGTATCCCCACCCCGTTGGCGTAGAGGGCTCCCTGGATGGAGCGGAAGTCGATGGCCCTCCGCCTCCGGTAGGACACCTGCTGGACCGCCATGCTGTCACCGATGTTCTTGATGGCCTGCACAAGGTTCACTATCACGAACATCGGCAGCAGCGCCCAAGCACCCGGGCTCAGGGTCAGGTCCAATCCGGGATACCCACCGGAGGGGAACCCGAACCAGGGCGCCGACAGCACTCTCTCATGGTCGTAGAGCCCGAGCGGAACGGCAACCACACAACCCGATCCGACCGCCATGAGGAGTGACCACAACCGCCACATCCCCTTGGCCCGCAGGAACAGGAGAGTTATGGCCACCAGGGTCACCAGGGCCACCACCACCCCACTGGCCTTGGTGGCGTTCCCGGGAACTTCGGTGAGGCGGCCCATGGCGAACGGGATGGTGGCGGTGGCGATCAGCATCAGCACCGTACCGGAGACTGCCGGAGTGAAGATCTTACGCAAGAACGGCAGCCACCTCGCCACCAACAAATAGAACAGCGAGGACAGAACGATGAGGCCGGCGAGCACAGGCGGGCCCCCCTCCTCCAATGCCAGGACCGAGGCGGCTATGTAGTTCGGGCTCACCCCCGTGATGAGGTTGTGACCTCCACCGACTCTCCCGATCCTGGCCGACTGGAGGGCGCACACGATCCCGCAAACCGCCATCGCCGCGAACACGGACCACTCGAGATCGTCCTGGCCACGACCTCCGGCCAGGACCATCACGGCCGTGATCAGAACGATTATCGCCAGCACGGTCATCACGCCCTGGATCCCCACCCCGGCAGCCAGCCAGGGCGAACACTTCTCGTCCGGCTCGTAGCGGATGCCTTCGTCAGTCTCCGCAGGCAAGCGTCACCGCCTTCCAGTGTCCGTGTTGTTAGGGAGTGGGTTGCCCACCATTCATCCCGCTGTCTGAGACCTCGTGATACAAAGATACCGGCGGGAGAGACCAACTGACCAGAGCCCGGGGCAAAGAATGGACCTGATCAAGGGATCCGGTCGGCTTCTCGCTGGATCAGGGACCGACCTCATAAGCCACGGCGGCCGCCATTTCGCTTTTGCCGATGTTCTCCACCCGCCATGTGCCGGCAGACAACTCCGGGCGCCGGAATAGACCGGACCGCTTGCCGCTCCGGATCTCCGCAGGCGTCTGGAACCGGGTGAAGTCGGTGCCAAGGCCCATTCCCCAGGCTTTGGCCAGGGCCTCCTTGGTCGTCCAGAACAAGAGAAATGCGTCCAACCACTTGTCTCCCTGGAGCCCGGAGAGTATCTCCCTCTCTTCGGGACCGAACACCATTCCGACCAACCCGTCCAGGTTCTTGCGGAACCTGCGC
>CAYWGY010000008.1:0-21892 GCA_964458055.1 uncultured Acidimicrobiaceae bacterium
CGCAAAAAGCGTCTGCTGACGGTGAGCGGGCAGCCTCCCATACCCATCAACCTCCCTCCGGGGTGTTCCTTTGCTCCGCGGTGTCCGGATGTGATGGAGATCTGCCGGGAGACCTTCCCCACAGAGACGGTCACCGGCGAAGAACACCGGGTGATGTGCTGGCTGCACTCCCGGCCCGCGGCCTCCCACGCCCGCTGAGGTAGCCTATGCGGACCTTCCCCGAGACGCTCTCGAGGGGACCGGCGGAGCAGGCGCTCCGCTTGGAGATACGTTCCTGGATCGGGGCCAACGACCCGGGTCCCCCGCCGCCCGAGTACGGGGCTCGCATCGAGGCGCTCACCCGGTGGCAGGCGGCGCTCTGCGATGCCGGCTTCATGGGGCTGTCGTGGCCGGAGCGCTACGGGGGACGGGGGATGTCGTTGGCCGCCGAGGCGGTGCTGGCCGAGGAACTGGCGCGCAGCGGCGCCGCAGAGATAATCAACCGCCTGGGGCTCTACACATGGGGACCCACGCTCATGGACGTCGGGGACCCCTCCCAGATGGAACGGTTCCTGCCGGGCATGCTGGACGCCTCCGAACTGTGGTGCCAGGGCTTCTCCGAGCCCGGAGCCGGTTCGGACCTGGCGGGGGTCCGCACCCGGGGGGAACTGGACGGCGAGGAGTTGGTGATCACCGGGCAGAAGGTGTGGACCTCCCGGGCGGAGCTGTCCACATGGAACGCCCTGCTGGTGAGGACCGAGGGAGAGCCCGGGCAGCACCGGGGGCTCACCCTGGTGATGACCCCCATGAAGGCAGAGGGGATCACCATCCGCCCGCTGCCACAGATGCTGGGTGAGCCCCAGTTCAGCGAGGTGTTCTTCGACGAGGTGCGGGTGCCGGTGGTGAACGTGCTGGGAGGGCTGAACCAGGGATGGCGGGTGTCCATGCAGGCCATGGGATATGAGCGCGGCATTTTCGTGCTGGAGCGCTCCATCCGCCTGCGCCGGAGGCTGTTGGAACTGGCCGGGAGGGTAAGGGACGAGGGCCGGGTGGACCGGGCGTCGCTGGCCGGGATCGGGCGGGTCCATGCCTCCCTGGAGATGCTCACCGCCCAGGCCTACCGGACCCTCGCTCAGCAGCGGGCGGGAACTCTCCTCCCGGGCGCCACCTCGGTGGACAAGCTCTACCTGGCCGAGGTCTACCAGGACCTCTTCTCGACCGCCGTGGAGATCCTGGGACCGGCGGTGACGCTGGCCGATGACGGATGGACGCACGATCTCTTGGAGTCCCGCTCGGTGAGCATCTACTCGGGGACGTCGGAGATCCAGAAGAACATCATCTCCGGTCGGCTGCTGGGGCTGCGATGAGCGAACTGGCGTCGGCCTTTTCCCAGGCGCTGGAGGAGTTGCTGCCTCTACCGGCCGCTCTAGACCGGGCCCGAGAGGACGTCGCCGTCGGTGCGGCGGTGCGAGATGAGATAGCCGCCATGGGTTGGAACGCCCTGATGGCGCCCGAGGATGCCGGGGGACTCGACCTGGGCATGGGCGAGGTGGCGGAAATGTGTGCGGTGGCCGGAGAGCATCTCCTACCGGTCTCCCTGCTGGACGAATCGCTGCTGCTGGCGCCCGCGCTGGCGGCCGCATCCCACCGGCTCTCGGTGCAGTGGTGGAGGGGACGGCGCCCGGCGGCGCCGGATACGTCACGGGAGAGAACGGAACCCTGGACGCTTCCGGCCGCGTGGAAGTCTCCGGGGTGGGGGTCAGGCTGTCGTCGGGGGCGAGGCTGGCGGGCCTTGTTCACGCCGATTGGACGGTGGTGGTCTCCCTGGACGATCCCGGGGTGCGATCGGAGCGGGCCGACGCTCTCGATCGGGGCCAGGGAGTTCACATCCTCTCTGCCGGGGGTGTCCGGCCCGAGGTGGTCCTGGACGGCTGGATGTCCGGTCAGAGCGTGGCCGCCGGATGGTTGGCGGGCCTCCTGGCCGATCTGGTGGGCGGAGCCGGACGGGTTCTGTCCCTCTCGGTCGCCCACGCCCGGGAGCGCCGGCAGTTCGGCCGTCCCCTGGTCCGTTTCCAGGCTGTGACCCACATGCTGGCCGAGATGAAGGCCCGCCTGGAGTTGATGCGCTCGGCCGTATCCCGGGTTTCGTTCCTGATGGAGGAGGACAGCCTCGACACCGGCTTTCTGGCCGCCCTGCTCTGGTCGGTTCCCGCGTACGCCCGCGAGATGTGCGAGTCCGCCATCCAGGTCCACGGAGGGACCGGCTTCACATGGGAGTACGGACTCCACCTCTACTACCGCCGCGTCCTCGCTCTCCAGTCGATGCTCGGAGGAGCCATGGAGACGGCCGCTGGCGCCGGTCGGACCTACATCGGCCGCCTGGACGCACAGCCGGGCTGATCCAGCCGGACTGTGCATGTAGTCGGGTGTTTCCCGGGACCCGCCGGTCGGCCACAGTTCTCGATAATGCAAACCGAGGCGCGAGCGCCGGCTGAGAATAGGTAGCCTTTACGTGTACAGGTACCGTTAGAGTGGAAAGGTAGCGTTAAGGAGGAAAGGTAGCGTGGCCACCGGGGGCGGGCATTTGGGATATCAACCACGGATTGTCGACGAAGAGTTGCGGAGCCTGCTGAGCGTCCTGCCTGCGATAAGCATCGAGGGTCCTCGTGCAGTCGGGAAGACGAGGACGGCTATGAGACATGCCAACACCGTCTATGCCCTGGATGACCCGGAGGTCCTCCGCGCCGTCGAAAGTGACCCACACCGATTGACGAGGGGGGAGCCGCCGATTCTGATAGACGAGTGGCAGAGATACCCGGGCTCCTGGGACATTGCGCGACGCCACGTCGACAGGGACTTCAGTCCCGGTCGGTTCGTGCTAACCGGATCCGCCCGCCCTCCCTCGCTTCCGGTCCACTCCGGTGCAGGCAGGATCGTGACGCTTCGCATGTGGACGACCACCCTTGCCGAGCGTCTCTCAACGCACCAATCAGCCGTCGGGGGAGTGAGCCTTCGCTCCCTGTTGAGTGGCGAGCGCCCGGAGATCCGGGGCACGACCGGCTTCACGGCAGCGGACTACGCGGAGGAAATCGTCAAAGGCGGGTTTCCCGGATGGCGGCATGTCAGGGGAAGGGCTCGCCGTCTCCTACTGGAGGGCTACCTGCACCGCCTTTTCGAGCACGACTTCGCCCAAGCCGGACGTCGGCTCCGGAATCCGGCCGCCCTACGCCGCTGGCTCACGGCCTACGCTGCCTCAACCGCCACGGTGGCGCCCTACGAAACCATTCGGGATGCAGCAACATCAGGGGAAGGCGACAAGCCGGCCAAGACCACCACCATCGCATATCGTGACACCCTGGAGGCGATGTGGATGCTCGAACCACTGGGCGCATGGCAGCCGGCCGGAAGCCATCTCAGTAGGTTGAAACGTGGTCCCAAACACCACCTGGCCGACACGGCCTTGGCGACACGGTTGCTCAACGTCGAAACAGACGATCTTCTCGGCGGGCGTCCTGGGATGGCAGCCGGGTCGCATTACGATCCTGGCGCCCTGCTGGGCGCTCTGTTCGAATCGCTGGTCACTCATGACCTACGGGTATATGCCCAGGCCGCCGATGCCGGTGTCTCCCATATGCGAACCTGGAATGACCGGCAAGAGGTCGACATCGTGATCGAGGGTCGGGAAGGAGTGCTTGCCGTGGAAGTCAAACTCGGCGCCGAAGTCACCAGGAGGGATACGCGCCACCTGCGCTGGTTGGGCGACCGTCTTGGTCCGCGATTGATTGATGCCATGGTGATAACGGCGGGTCCTGGGGCCTACCGGAACCGGGAGGGGATAGCCGTCATTCCGGCGGCCCTGCTGAAGCCCTGAGGTGCAGGCCCTCCAAACCGGCACCTTGACGTGGGCGAGTCCGGCCCGCTCGGGGAGACCGACCATCACGCCAAGAGAATCAACCGCTCGCACCCCTGTCCGCTGGTCCGGTCTCCCGGACTTCGGGTCCTGACATGCCAGTACCGGTGTTCCTGGGTCAGCGGCCCTCGAAGTCGGGACGGCGCCTCTCGGCGATGGCGCGGAGCGCTTCGTCGTGGTCGTGTGAGAGGAAGGTCATCAACTCCAGGCCGGCGGCGGAGTCGAAGGCGGTGTTGAGGGCGTCCTTGATCAGCTTGTTGACCGCCATCTTGGTGAAACGGATGGCCAGGGGCGCTCCGCGTGCCAGGCCCGTGGCGAAGGACATGGTCTCAGCCAGAAGCTGGTCGGATGGAAAGACCCGGTTCACCAATCCGATCCGCTCGGCTTCCCCGGCGGAGAGGGGATTGCCGGTCATCAGGTACTCCTTGGCGCGCGCCGGTCCCACCAGGAGCGGCCAGATGGCGGTCCCACCGTCTCCCGCCACCAGTCCCACGCGGACGTGGGGGTCGGAGATGACGGCGTCCTCGGCCATGAAGATCACATCGCACAGCAGGGCGATCGAGGCGCCCAATCCCACCGCCGGTCCGTTGATGGCGGCGATGATGGGGATTTCGATGTCCACCAGGTCCCAGATGAGCTGTTTGGCGTCACGGCGGAGGTGGTCGAGGGTGCCGGTGTCCCGCAGTTTGGGGAACCAGGCAAAGTCGCCTCCCGCCGAGAAGGCATTCTTGCTTCCGGTGAGGATTGCCACTCGCGCCTCGTCCTCGCGCCTGAGCATCCTGAATAGAGCGGTCAGGTCCTCGTGCAACTGGCCGTCCACCGTGTTGAGAGGCGAGTGGGGGTTATTGATGGTGGCGGTGAGCACGCGCTCGTTACGCTGGATGCCGATGGTGGGTAGTTGGCGTTCCATATCGCTCCTTCCAAGGATTCCGCCGGCCTGTACGCGGGCGGGGCACAGGGCCGCTGGCTCTGCCAGAATAATGGAGCATGGCATCTCCTCAGATTCCCCCTGATGTTCGAGTCGCTCACTGAACGGTTCAATCCGATATTCACCCGCCTGAAGGGAAAGGGGCGGGTCAGCGCCGCCGATCTCCGCATCGCCCTCCGGGACGTGCGCCTGGCCCTGCTGGAGGCCGATGTCAACGTGGGAGTCGTCAACAATCTCACCAAGCGGATCAGGGACCGGGCAAGGGGCGCCGAGGTCTCCCGGAGCCTGACTCCCGGCCAGCAGGTGATAAAGATTGTTCACTCCGAGTTGGTGAGGACGCTGGGGGAGGAACCCGCTCCGCTGGATGTGAGGGGCGCCCCGTACACGGTGATGCTCATGGGTCTGCAGGGCTCGGGGAAGACCACCACCTCTGCAAAACTGGCTCTCCACCTTCGGGAGCAGCACGGGAAACACCCGCTGCTGGTGGCAGCCGACCTGCAGCGCCCGGCGGCGGTGGAGCAGTTGGTGACCCTGGGGGAGAGAGCCGGGGTCGCCGTCTATCACGAGAAGAGGTCCTCCAACCCGAGGCGGGTGGTCCGCGCAGCCATGCGCCACGCCCGGGCCGGCGGGTACGACGCGGTGGTGATCGACACGGCCGGTCGCCTCCAGATCGACAAGTCCCTGATGGGAGAACTGGCGGGTATGGCCCAGATTGCCCGTCCCCAGGAGAGCCTTCTGGTTGTGGACGCCATGACCGGCCAGGATGCCGTGAACGTGGCCACGGGCTTCGCCGAGAAGGTGAAGCTGACGGGGGTGGTCCTCTCCAAGCTCGACGGTGACGCCCGCGGCGGAGCCGCCATCTCGGTGAGCGAGGCGACCGGCCAGAAGGTCAAACTGGTTGGCGAGGGCGAGGAGTTGTCAGCGTTGTCGGTGTTCCATCCCGACCGGATGGCTTCGCGCATTCTGGGGATGGGAGACGTCCTGACCCTGATCGAGAAGGCCGAGGAGGTCACGACCACCGAGTCCGCCGACAGGTTCCTCCGTGACGCCGCCACCCAGAGCCTCGGGCTGGACGACTTCCTGGAACAGTTGCACAATCTGAGACGGATGGGAGGTTTGGACGCCGTCCTTGCTATGATGCCCGGTGGGGCCCGGCCTGGCATCTCCGGAATGAGTGATGACGAAATGCGCCGCACCATCGGGATCATCCATTCGATGACCCCCGAGGAGCGTCGCAACCCCAAGTTGATTACTGGCAGCCGCAGGCGCCGAGTCGCCGCCGGATCGGGAACCACGGTGACGGCGGTGAATCGGTTGCTCAAGAGATTCGCCGATACCCAGAGAATGATGAATATGCTGTCTGGTGGGCCGAGGATTCCCGGCATGGGAATGGAAGGGCTCCTCCAGCCGGCCAGGACCCGACGAAGAAGACGCAAGAGGTGAAATGACATGGCGGTAAGAATCCGTCTCATGAGGATGGGAAAAAAGAAGACCCCGAGCTACCGAGTGGTGGTAATGGACGGGAGGAAACCCCGCAACGGGCGGTACATAGAACAGATCGGGCGATACAATCCCCTGCTCGAGCCGTCGCTGATCGAGATACAGAACGACCGGGCGGTGGAGTGGTTGCAAAAGGGCGCCCAGCCCTCCGAACGGGTGCGAAGACTGATGGAGATATCCGGAGCCTGGACCCGTTACCGGGTGGCCGCCGGCAAGGCCCATCGCCTCAGCGACGACCCCGTAGCCAAACCGGCAGCCGTCTCCGCGGACGCGACCGAGACTCCCCAAGCCACCCCCGAGGCTGCCACCGCCGATGTCTCGGCTTCCTGACAGATCATGAGTATGCCTTACACCCAGCGAGTGGAGCGGCTCATCGGCTACCTGGTGCAGGAGATCGTGGAGAGGCCGGACCAGGTGAGTGTGAACATCGTGAGTGACCAACCCAAGAAGGTGCTCGCCGAGGTTCGCGCCGCCAAACAGGACATGGGTCGCCTGATCGGTCGCCGGGGCCGGACCGCCAACGCTATTCGGACTCTCGCCCAACTCGTGTGTGACGATGACTGGATCGTCGAGGTCGAGTTCCTCGACTGACCTGGTCACGGTCGGCCGGGTGGGGCCGGCTCACGGATTGGACGGCGCGGTCTACGTGCGGCCCGACTCCGACGATCCTGCCCGCTTTTCTCCCGGGTCCAGGCTGTTCGTAGGGGGAATCGAGATGGAGGTGGAGAGGATCCGTCGCCGCCCCGAGAGACTGCTGGTGAAGTTCGCGGGGATCTCCGACCGGCCGGGCGCTGAGAGACTCAGGGGTCTCGACGTGCAGATCCGGGAGAGCCAGCGCCGCCGGCTTGGCTCCGACGAGTTCTGGCCTGACCAGTTGGCTGGTCTGGACGTGCGAGATCCTTCCGGGTCCCTCCTGGGGCGGGTGACCGGAGTGGTGTGGGCCGGCGCCCAGCACCGGCTGGTGATTCGCACCGACGCAGGTGTGAGGGAGGTTCCCTTCGTGCGGGAACTGGTGCCGTCGGTGAACCCGGAGGATGGCTATCTCACCGTGATGCCCATTCCCGGTCTCCTGTGATCCCACCGGGTTCGGGGTCCGGCGGGCGGGCCTGTCACTCCTCCAGGAACAATCTCGCCCGGGCGTCCTCAACCTGGATGGTTGTCCATCCAACCGGCCCTTCCAGGAACACCGCGGCAAAACCGGACCAGAGGTCGTGGGCGCCGGCCAGGCGCAACGGCGTCTCCCGGACCTGCCCTCCGACAGAGGTCAGGGTGGCGACAGACTCCCCGATGCCGGGCGTGACGTACCCGCCGACAACCAGGGGATAGCGTGTTCCCTCCCGGTCCGAGGGCGGGAACAGCACCGCCCGGGACCCGATAACGGGCGGTTGGCCGAACGGAGGACCCTGGGGTCTGAGATCGACCGTGAGAATGGCGGGAGCGGAACTGGGGACCATCCGGGCAGAGGCCGGTTGCGCCAGGTGGATGTCCACGATCAGTCCTCCGTCCGGGTCCGCAACCACGTAGAGTCGATCGACCGAGGCGGTCTCCACCAACTGGAATGAGAGCGCCGAGGTCTCGACCTCCGCACCCAGTCTCAGTCTCATCACCCCCTCCTCCGCCAGGGAGGTAAGAGTGGCTGCGGGAGGGACGAGTGTCGGCGCTCCTCCGGTGCTGGCCAGGGAGAACAGCAGTCGATCGCAGACTTCCCAGGCCTGCCAGTCGATGGCGGCCAGTAGGGCCGAGTCCGACGTCAGCGGGCTGTAGGCGCCGACCTCGCCCTCACGGGCAAACGGCGGGTCGCTGGTCAGGCAGGGAGGGATCGGCGGCAGAGTAAAGGTCGAGGGCCGGGTGGTGGCAGTGATGCTCTCGGGTGGCGGCAGGGGGGATCGGGTGGTGGTCGGGGGAATCGTGACGGTGGCCGAGACGGTGGAGGAGGTCCCGGCCGAAGATGTGGTGGCGGGTTCCTGCACCGCCACGCAGGAAGCCGCCATGACCGCGGCCGCAGCGATCAAACCGCACAGTCCCGTGCCGGGAAGGCGGCGGGCGCCCGGGCAGCCCGGCGAAGCGGTGCTCGCTCTCGAAGACGGGGAGGACAGACTCACCCCCCCTGCTCCCAGCGCTGGTGGTGCACGGTCTCCGACCGGGGCCGCCTCCCCCGGTCGAGAGAGGCGGAGCGACGATCCGGCGCCGGGTAACCGAGGGTCACCACCCCCACGGGCGCGGTGTGCGTGGGGATGTCCAGCAGGTTCTCCAAACCGGGAGCGGCGTGAGCGCCCAGGAATCCCGCTCCCAGCCCCTCATCCACGGCTGCCAGGAGTATCGCCATCAGGGTGGCGCCGGCGTCCACCCACCAGTAGGGCACCGGCCAGTCGTCGGCAGCCATGGAACTCGCTTTGTCAGGGCGCCGGTAGCGCCGGCGATAGGCCTCGGCGGAGACGCACACCACCAGGTGGACCGGTGCGCTCGACAGCCACGGCTCAAAGTCCTGGTCGAGATATCGGGGCTCGCCCGCCAACCGGGCCACGGCGGCGCGGATCCGCCCATCGGTCACCACGATCAGTGACTGGCCCTGGGAGTACCCGGCCGAGGGCGCGGAGAGGCCGGCGTCCACGATCCGGCGGATCGCCTCCGAAGGGACCGGGCGGTCCTGGTAGTGGCGCACCATGCGCCGTCTTCTGATCGCCTCGCTGAACTCCATGGGTCTCGCCTTCCGAGGGGTCGGAACTCGGACCGGCCTCTCCGTTCCGTTACCCTCGTTGGTGTGCCTGATTTGTCATTGGTTGCTGGCAATGGGTTGACCTTTCCCCGCTCCGGCCTGGAGACGTCCGTTCTGTGGACCCGGGGCCGGGGGTGCCGGGAACTGGCAGGATTGTTGGGTTCCACCGAAGCGGTTCGGGTCGCCACCGATGTTACGGAGACCGCGCTTGAGCGGCGGGCCGTCATGGTGGTGTCCCGAAAACTCACCCAATCAGACCTGTTGAGCGTGGCGGTTCCCATTGACTTCGATCCTCCCGGGATCGCGGGGGTGGTGGCGGCCGTGGCGGGCGGCCCCAATTCCCGCACCGCCGCCATGGTGGCGCGACGATTGGGGGAGGCGCTGGGCGTCCCGGCCTTCATGGCCTGTGCCTACCGCAAGGACGAGACCACCGAAAGGGCCCTCTCGGTGGTGGAGAGCCTCTATGGCGTCGTCCCCGACCTCGAGTACCGGCTCCTCGGCGCCGACTCCGCCGGAGAGCTGTTGTCGCAACTGCCCCCGGGTTTCCTTCTGGTGATCGGCGCCCCGGGTGGAAACTGGTTCCAGCGGGCCCTGTTCGGTAGGGGCGCCCGGCTCCGCCACAAGGCCGCCGGGGGAGTGGTGGTGGTGCGCTCGGCGCCGCCGAGGCTGTTCCAGGTGATGGACTCTCCCCGTTTCGTCAGTCCCCATCACCTGGCGGCCGACGCGCTGCGGCTCCACTCCCATGAGATGCTGGCGGTGGTGGAGAATGGTGTCCTGGTGGGATTGGTGAGACGTTCGGCCCTGGACGCTGTGGATGGACACAGCCCGGTTGCCGCATCGATGTTGGACCCCCGTTCGGTGATCCAGACCGCCCGGGTCTCCGAGATCGCTGCCCACCTGGATCGCTTCGGGGACTCCCCGATCCCGGTGGTGGACTCCCGGGGCCGGCTGGTGGGTTCGGTAACCGGTCCCGGAGGAGACGAGAAGGCATGAGAGTCGCTCTCGGCCGATGAACAGGCCCATGATCTCTCTCAGAGGGGTCTCCAAGACCTACGGAGATTCACCCGTCCCGGCCGTGCACTCTTTGGATCTTGAGGTCCTGGAGGGTGAGATCGTGGTCCTGGTGGGACCGTCGGGGTGCGGTAAGACCACGGTGCTGAAGATGATCAACCGGTTGGTGGAACCCACCTGCGGGGACATCGAGGTGAACGGGATCTCGGTGGGCGACACCGAGGCGCACCTGCTGCGGCGTTCCATCGGGTACGTCATCCAGCAGGTGGGCCTGTTTCCCCACTGGACGGTGCGCCGCAACATCGCCACCGTGCCCGAGTTGATGGGGTGGCCGCCGGAGCGCATCGAGGAGAGGACCGCCGAACTCGCCAGGCTGGTGGGCCTCGACGAGTCGATGCTGGACCGGTACCCGGCCGCGCTTTCGGGGGGACAGCAGCAGCGGGTGGGTGTGGCCCGGGCTCTGGCCGCCGATCCCCCGGTCCTGCTGATGGACGAGCCCTTCGGCGCCGTGGACCCCATCATCCGGCACCGTCTCCAGGATGAGTTGCTCGATCTGCAGAACCGGGTCCGCAAGACCATCGTGTTCGTCACTCACGACATCGAGGAGGCGATAAGGCTGGGGGATCAGATCGTCCTGTTGAATGTGGGAGGGGTACTGGAGCAGAAGGGTTCCCCTTCCGAGATCCTGAGCCGCCCCGCCAACCGGTTCGTCGAGGACTTCATCGGTTCCGAGCGGAATCTCCAGCGTCTGGGTCTGCGAAAGGTGGCGGGCCTGGTCCTCAGATGGGGCCCCTTCCTGGAGGTCTCCTCCACTCCCGGGGCGGCCGGGGAAGCTGCCAGCCGGGAGGGGGTCGACTGGATCGGCCTGCTGTCGGAGGGCGTGATCCGAGGCTGGGCCCCGGTCTCCGACCTCGAGGGCGTCTCCTCGCTGGAGGAGGTCCGCGCCCGTCCGTTCTCCACCACCATCCGTCGCGACGCCTCCCTGCGGCAGGCGGTGGACGCCATGGTCGGCGCCCGGTCCGAGGCGGCGGTGGTGGCCGAGGACGGTTTCTATTGCGGCCTGGTGGACCTGCCCATGGTGGCGGACACTCTCGACGAGTCCGGGGCGTAGCAGGCCACGGGATGCTGTTCAACTGGGACTGGGTCGCCCGCAACTGGACCGCCATCGCCGAGAGGACCTGGGAGCACATCTACCTCACCGGGGTGGCGGTGGTGGTGGGAACGGTGATAGCGGGGGGACTGGCGGTCCTGGCTCTCCGCCGCCGCCGGTGGTACGGACCCATCACATCGGTCACCAATGTCCTCTACACCATTCCCTCCCTGGCCCTGTTCGCCTTCCTGGTCCCGTTCACGGGGCTGTCCACGCTCACATCCGAGATCGGGCTGGTCGGCTACACCCTGTTGATCATCGTTCGCAACATGGTGGCGGGGGTTGATGGGGTCTCGGCAGGGGTGAAAGAAGCTGCCGATGGCATGGGATTCACGGCTCGGAGCCGATTCTGGAAGGCGGAGTTCCCCCTGGCGCTTCCCGTGATCATGGCGGGTATCCGGATCGCGGCGGTCACCACCGTGGGACTCGTCACCATCACCTCCATCCTCGGCCAGGGGGGTCTGGGCTATTTCATCCTGGCGGGCCTGCGCAGCTTCTTCTGGACCCAGATAATCATCGGCACGCTGGGATCGGTGGTGCTGGCGGTCGTGATGGACCTGGTCCTGGTCTGGGTGGAGAGGCGTCTCACCCCCTGGGCTGCGAGGACGACGGCGTGACCGATCGGCCCCTCCTCGAAGAACTCTGGCTGTTCCTCTCCGACGGCGCAACCTGGTGGGGGCCGGGAAGTATCCCCCTGCGGCTGGGTGAACACCTGGTGCTGTCGGCGGTGGCGGTGGTGATCGCGGCCGCCCTGGTGATACCTCCGGCCCTGTGGGCCGCCCACCGGCGCAGGGGAGTGCTGGCCGCCTCGGCGGTCGTGAATATCGGCCGGGCGGTCCCCACCTTCGGGATCCTGGTGGTGGTCGTGGTGTGGCTGGGCCTGGGTCCCTGGCCGGCCCTGGTTGCCCTGGTTGCCCTGAGCGGACCGCCGATGTTCACCAACACCGTGGCCGGAGTGCTGGCTGTCGACCCCGCCGTGGTGGAGTCGGCCCGGGGGGTGGGAATGACCGGGCGGGCGGTGCTCATGAGAGTGGAGGTGCCCCTGGCCTTACCTGTCATAGCCGAGGGTGTGAGGATCGCCATCTCGCAGGTGATTGCCACGGCCACACTGGCGGCCCTGGCGGCGGGGGGAGGCCTGGGCCGGTTCATCGTCGACGGTTTCGCCAAGAGGGACCAGGGAGAATTGCTCATGGGAGCGGTGCTGGTGGCGGTGTTGGCGGTGGGGGCGGAGGCGGCTTTCACCCGCCTGCAACACCGGTTCGACAGCCCGGGTCCCTCCCCGGGAGGCAACCGGTCGGTCTGACCCACCGGATGTCCGGATCCGTCGGAGGCAGGGTTACCATTTCGAACTGGAGCGGCGCCCGGCACGAGCGGCGTGACCGCTTGTCAACAATCCAGGACAGGAGATAAACCCATGTGGCAGATATTGCGCAAGGGCGTCGTTGGGGCGGCCCTGGTGGCCGTGGCTCTGACCGCTGCGGCCTGCGGGTCGGGTGACGACGCCGATGGCCCCACCATCGTGGTGGCCTCGTTCAACTTCGGAGAGAGTCTGATTCTCGGTGAGATCTACGCCCAGGCGCTGGAGGACGGCGGCTACCCGGTGGAAAGGAACCTCGGTCTAGGATCACGGGAGGTGGTGAAGCCCGCTCTCGAATCAGGCGAGATCGGATTGGTGCCCGAGTACACGGGCAGTCTCGGCAACTTCCTGGGGGTGGTGCCCACCGCTGACGAGGAGTCGACGTGGCAGGAAGTCAAGGACGCCTTCGAAGAGAACGGCGTCACCCTGCTGGGCTATGCCCCCGCCCAGGACAAGAACGGATTCGTGGTCACCGCCGAGACGGCGGCTTCCCTGGGTCTGACCACCGTCAGCGATCTGGCCCCTCACGCTTCGGGACTGGTCTTCGGCGGTCCGCCCGAGTGTCCCGAGAGGCTCAATTGCCTGCCCGGTCTCGAAAGCGTCTACGGACTGACCTTCGCCGAGTTCAAGCCCCTTGATGTCGGAGGCCCGCTCACCGTTGCCGCCCTCGAAGGCGGCGACATCGATGTCGGCGTCCTCTTCACAACCGACGGGGTCATCGCGGCCAAGGGCCTGTTGCTCCTGGATGACGATCAGGGACTGAATCCGGCGGAGAACATTGTGCCGGCGGTGCGTCTCGACATCGTGGAAGCCTATGGTGACGATTTCGTGGATCTGATGGACGAGGTCTCGGCGGCGATAACCACGCCGGAACTCACCGAGATGAACCGCAGAGCGGGAATCGACCAGGAAGATCCCGCTGACATCGCCGCCCAGTGGCTGGCCGACAAGGGGTTCGTGTCCGGCTGATCCCAGGCTCAAGCGCCTACCTGCACCGAGCTTGATCCGATCAGGAGCGGGGGTCTTCGGTCTCCCGCTCCTGGTATTCGCGCCATTCGGCGATGGAGCGGGAGACCAGCACCATGATCACCGCCATTCCCACCAATCCCAAACAGAAGCCGGCTGCGGCCCAGAAGACCGATCGTCCCACACAGCCTGACCCCGCATCGGAGCGGCAGGCAACGTCGTTCACAACCCATCCCAGGCCCCCGCCGAAGAGTCCGGCAGCCAGAGCCGGTAAGGCTATCCACGGGTTTGGTCTCCGTCTCATCGGGGGTCCGGACCCGCGTCTGCAGCCGGGGGCGAGCCTCGGGCCGTCTCTCTCGCCGACCTTATGCGGAGCGGGGTCGGCCCGGGAGTCGGAGGAGCCGGAGGATCGACGAGGGGTCGGACAGCCAGCCTGACCTCCTCGTGCCAACCCAGCCACACC
Source organism: uncultured Acidimicrobiaceae bacterium (assembly GCA_964458055.1). Classification (GTDB taxonomy): domain Bacteria; phylum Actinomycetota; class Acidimicrobiia; order Spongiisociales; family ZC4RG35; genus Bin76. The sequence goes on from CAYWGY010000008.1 coordinate 13,981, forward strand.
AGGAGGCAGGTTGCGATGGCTGCCACCGCCCAGCCGGGCCACGGGGTGGTCAGGACGGCGCTAATGCCGGCTGCGGGGACGAGGAAGCGAACAGCAAGGAGGGAGCCCGCCAGGGCCTTGGCGTATGCCCCCGCCGCCAGGGCCGAGACGACCGCCAGCACCCACCCTCCCCCGATGCCGTTGATCGAGACCGCAGAAAGGACCACCGGCGCCCCGGCGAGGGTGCAGATGAGGGCCACTGCACGGGGAGGAGGTCCGAGAGAGGGCGGCCTGCGCCTCTCGATGGCGACCAGCCACGGTCCGCTCCCCACCAGCAGGGCGGCGCCTGCCACGGCCACCCCTGCCCACCACCACCACGAGATCGGGACCACGGTGGCCAGGGCCAGTTGGCCCGCGGCCAGTCCCGCCACACCCCGGCGGGCCCAGCGGGAGCCCTTCACCACCATCCCCGCCAGGACGGCGGTGGCAAGCAGCATCGACCCGGAGGCGATGACCACCACCTGAACGGGATCCCAGGGACCCCCCCGGACGAGGAGGGCCCCGGCCCACAGCAGGGCTCCCAGGAGCGCGAGGCCCCCTGCCGAGTGAGCGGGGGAGGCCATCACCATGGGGCGGCTATTTCTTGCGACGGGAACGGGAGGTGCGCCTTGACGAAGGACCCTTCTTGCGCCGGGTCTCCAGGAGATCGCTGGCTTGCTGGACGGTGATGCTGTCCACTGTGAGGGTGCGACCGAGGGAGGCATTGGTCGTGCCGTCGCTCACGTAGGGACCGTACCTGCCGTCGCGAAGTTCGATGGTCTTGGTGGTGCGGGGATCCTCCCCCAAGACCTTGAGGGCGGCGCTTCTTCGTCGGGAGGGCTGGGCCGCCAGCAGTTCGAGCGCCTCCCCGGTGGTGATGGTGAACATCTTGTCCACCCCCGGGAGGGTCCGGTTGGTCTTTCCCCGGGAGATGTAGGGTCCGTAGCGCCCGAACCGGGCGAAGATCTTCTCGCCGCTCTCGGGATCCTCTCCCACCAGCCGGGGAAGGCTCAACCAACGTATCCCCTCCTCCAGGCTCAAGCCGCCGATCTCGGTCTCCTTGGGCAGGGAGACGCGCTTGGGCTTGGATCCGGCGGGCGGGTTCTCGCCCAGTTGCAGGTAGGGTCCGTAACGACCCTCCAGGGCGAGGACCTCCAGCCCGGAGTCGGGGTCGTTTCCGAGAATCTTGCGGTTCGCCGACGCCGGCCCTTCCGAGAGCATCTCCAGGGCTTTTTCCACGGTCATCTCGTCGGGGGGGAAGCGGTCGGGTATCGAGACGTTGGTTCCCTTCCACTGCAGGTAGGGTCCGTACCGGCCGATGCGGGCCACCACCTCCTCACCATCGGGGTCCTTCCCGATCGGGATCTTCCGGGACAACCGGGTGTCCACCCGTTCGAGGCTGGTCTCCACGAGCGACTGCAGCCCGTCGTCGCCGAAGTAGAAGCGTTCCAGCCAGGGCTTGGTGTGTTCTTTTCGTTCCGCAATGCGGTCGAGGTCGTCCTCCATCTTGGCGGTGAACTGGTAGTCGACCAGCTTGGGGAAGTTCTCTTCCAGCAGGGTGACCACCGCGAAGGCTGTGAAAGTGGGGATCAGCGCCCGCTTCTGGCTCCAGACATAACCGCGGTCCTGGATGGTGCTCATGATGGAGGCGTAGGTGGACGGACGGCCCACTCCCAACCGCTCCAGGGTTCTTATCAGGGCGGCCTCGGTGTACCAACCGGGAGGCCTGGTCCGATGCTCCCTGGGTGTGAGTTCCACGGTCCGAAGCTCTTGCCCGACGCTCAGCGGGGGCAGGGTCTTTCCCTCGTCCTTGCCCTGGGCGTCGCGGTCTCCCAGGGAACCCTGGGCTCTGAGGAAACCGGGAAAGGTGATGGTCCTTCCCTGGGCCTGGAATTCCGCCGCCTCTCCCGAAGACGAAGTGGCCCCCAGTGTGACGGAGACGGTCTCGCCGACCGCGTCCTTCATCTGGGAGGACACCGTCTGCCTCCAGATCAACTGGTAGATCCGCGAGGCGTCGCCCTCGCCGAGAGCAGCGGTGACCTGCTGGGGGGACTTCCAGTGCTCACCTGCGGGACGGATGGCTTCATGTGCCTCCTGGGCGGCTTTGACCTTGCTCCGGTATGCCCGGGGCCGATCGGGAAGATAGGCGTCGCCGTAGCGTTGGCGGATAAGTTTGCGGGCAGTGGCCACGGCCGCGGGGGTGATCGAGATGGAGTCGGTCCGCATATAGGTGATGTAGCCGTTCTCGTACAGTTGCTGGGCTGCCCTCATGGCTCGAGATGGCCCCATCCGCAGCCGACTGGAGGCGTGCTGTTGGAGGGTGGAGGTGCGATAGGGAGGAGAGGGGGAGCGTCTGTATGGCTTCTGTTTCAACCCGGTGACGGTGAATCGGGCTTCCGACAGTTCTGATGCCAGGCGTTCGGCGTCCGCCTTGGCCAGGTGAAGGGTCTTGGGGTTCTTCAACTCTCCGGCGGACGTGAAGTCCTTCCCGGTGGCCACCCTTCGCCCTTCCACCGAATGGATGCCCGCCTTGAAGCGGTCATCTGGGCGATCAAGGGGCGAGAAAGCGCCGAGGATGCTCCAGTAGTCGGCGGTGACGAAACGGATCCGCTCTCGCGCCCTCTCCACCACCAGGCGCACGGCCACGCTCTGCACCCGCCCCGCCGACAGGCCGGTCTTGATCTTTCTCCAGAGCACCGGCGAAACCCGGTAACCGTAGAGACGGTCGAGGATCCTGCGGGCCTCCTGGGAGTCCACCAGGGCGGTGTCCAACTCGCGGGGATTGTCGAAGGCGCGGCGAATCGAGTCGCGAGTGATCTCGTAGAACACCATTCGCTTCACCGGCACCTTCGGCTTGAGCAACTGGGTGAGATGCCAGGCAATGGCCTCTCCCTCCCGGTCCCGGTCGGTGGCGAGGTAGAGAGAATCGGCCGATGAGAGCGCCGCCCTGAGCTTTCGGACCTGATTCTGCTTTCCCGGGGAGGTCACGTACTTGGGCCGGAATCCCGCATCCACATCCACTCCCAGTTCCTTCTGGGGAAGATCCCGGATGTGGCCCATGGACGACTCCACCAACACGTCCGGACCCAGGTAGGACGAGATGCTGCGAGCCTTTGTAGGGGACTCGACCACCACAAGCGTCTTACTCATCGGTCTATCAAGTTACCCCGCGGGCAGCCTTATGCCTAACTGAAAGGTGCTGTTCCGGCATTCCGGTAGTGTTTGGCTGGTGGATTCGGTGGAAGAATTACGGGGTCGCGACCTGATCCGGCGCGGCCCCTTTGCCAAGCTGTGGTGGGCCAACAGCGTCTCGAGTCTGGGCGACTGGGTGAACATCTTCGCGACCCTGGCTCTCGCCGCCCGGATCGGTGGGGGAGGGGACGGTTCCACGGTGGCCATCATCGTCTCTCTGGTGGCGCGGTTCCTGCCGGGAATGGTGGCGGGAATGCTGGGCGGAGTGGTGGCGGACCGCTGGAATCGAAAGATGACCATGGTGGTCGCGGACTTCGGTCGGGCAGCCCTGGTCGGGACCCTGCTGTTCGTCTCCAATCTCTCCCAACTGTTCATGGTCATCGTGTTCGTGGAGGTGCTCGGACTCTTCCGCCAGCCTGCCCGGGAAGCGGTCGTGCCCACGCTCATCGCCCGGCGGCACCTGGCGGCCGCCAACAGCCTGAACCTGGTGTCCATGTACGGCACGGCGCCGGTGGGCTCGGCCCTGTTCGCCCTCCTCACCGAATTCAGCGAGGTCCTTCCCGAAGTGGGACAGTTCGGCACGTGGGTGCTGACCGCCTTCGTATTCGACATGGGAACGTTCCTGGTGTCGGGGTTGATCACTCTCACCATCCCCATCAAGGCGACTTCTCTCCCCGAACGTCGGCGCATGCGCCTCCAGGGCCGTTCCCTGGCCGCACCGGTCCGTGATCTCATAGAGGGATGGGCCCAGGTCAGCCGCCGGGGCCCGGTGCGGAGGCTGGTTTGGGGCATGGCCATGGCGCTCCTGGGAGGAGGGGGGTTGTTTGTCATGGGACAACCGTTCACCCAACAGGTCCTGGAAGCCACCGAGAGCGGGTACGGCGCCCTTCTGACCTCGCTGGGACTGGGCGTCTCCATAGGGATGGTGGTGCTGGCCGGGTTGGGGAAGAACCTCCTCCATCGCGAGCCCATCTTCGCTCTCGGCCTGTGGATGGCGGGCGGGGGTATCGTATTCACGAGTTTCTCACGGTCGGTGTTCTCGGCCGTCGGTTGGGTGCTGATGCTGGGCCTGGGCACCGGAATTGCCTATGTGGCCGGATTCACCCAACTCCACTCGGAGGTGACCGACGAGATCAGGGGGCGCACCTTCGCGGCCCTGTACACCCTGGGCCGTCTGGCTCTACTGGTATCGCTGGCAGTGGCGGGCATCGGCGCCGTCGCCCTCGAGGGTGTGCTGCCGGGTCTCCTGGGGAACGGGATCAGGGCGGTTCTGTTCATAAGCGGAATCGCGGTGCTCGTGACCGGACTGGTGACCACTTGGGCGGTGAGGTCCCAGTTGCGGGTGGTGCTCGACACCGATTCGATAGCCGCAATCGGGCACACCAGCCAGATCCTGGGAATGTTGAGGCACAGAAGAACCAACAAGCCATGAGAGCGGCCCGTTACGTGGCGGTTGAGGGGACCGACGGCGTGGGCAAGACCACCCTGTGCAATAACCTGTCCGAGCGGCTGCGGGAACTCGGCATCGCAGTTGAAAGAGTCAGGGAACCGGGCGGAACGGACCTGGGAGAAAAGATACGTCAACTGCTCCTGCACGGGGGGGACATGGCCGACTGGACGGAGGCCCTGCTGTTCGCGGCCCAGCGATCGGAGTTGGTCGACAAAGTGGTGAGACCGGCCCTCGATGAGGGAAGGTGGGTGCTTTCGGATCGCTCTGTCTACTCCTCCCTGGCATACCAGGGGCATGCCAGGGGCCTTGAGATCGAGAAGGTGCGGGCGATCAACACCCACGCCCTCGGGGGAACCCTCCCCGACCTGGTGGTGTGGCTGGAGACGGATCATCGTGTCGCGCTCAGTCGCCAGGAGGAGATGGACAGGATCGGTTCGGGGGATGTCTTCCTCCAGAGCAGGGTACGGGAGGGTTACCGTCGCCTGTGGGAGACCGGCGGGGAGCGCATCATGAGAATCAAGACCCCGGGCACGCCCGGACAGAACGTCGACCGCGTCGTGGCGGTCCTGGAGGAGCGGGGATGGCTGGGCGCCTGCTGACCGCCTCCGAGGATCGGAACGGGATCATCGGGCACCGGGCGATCTGGAGACGATTGGCTGCCGACGCCGCCTCGCCTGCGGGCGCCTACCTGCTGGTCGGCCCCCGGGGGGTGGGAAAGAGCCTGGTGGCGATGCGGTTTGCCGAACTCCTGTTGTGTCCGGTGGGTGGCGGCCACACCGGCGAGTGCTCGTCGTGCCGGCGGGTGCGGTCGGGCGGACATCCCGACATTGTGGCGGTGAATCCCACCGCTCGTCAGAGTATCGGGGTGGGGGATGCCCGGGAGGTGGCCGCCCACGCGGTGCGTGCCCCGGTGGAGGCGTCCCGAAAGGTATTCATCATCGATCGGGAGATGACCGAGGCGGCGGCCAACGCCCTTCTCAAGACCCTGGAGGAGACCACCAGCACCACCGTCTTCATACTCGTGGCGGTCTCGCCCGAGGACCTCCCCGCTACGGTGGCCAGCCGGTGCCGCACCTTCCATTTCGGCAAGGTGGACCGCGCCGAGATAGCGGAGGCGCTCCTGGCGCGGGGGATGGACTCCGATGAGGCACTGGCGATAGCGGAGGTGGCGGGTGGGAGGCCGGGAATGGCCTTGCGCATGAAAGGCCAGTCGGCCGCCTCGGAGTTCCGCGCCGCCTGGCTGGAGATGGCGGCGCGGCTGGCCGGGAAGGAGACCCTGGGCGCCGGGGAGGCCCTTGCCATGGTGGACGAGGTCCTCGTTTTCGGGGAGAGAATGCTGGACCAGGTGCGCCCGCAGAAGAAGGCCCCCGCCGCCGAGCGCGACCGCGCCCGGCGGGAGACCCGCCGCCAGCGCCGCCTGCTGTGGACGTCGGGATTGGAGACGATGGCGGGGTGGTACATCGACGCCGCCGCGGGAGCCCTGGCCGGCCGGTCCGGTCCTCCCGGGCCTGGGAACGCTTCCTCGCCCATCGTTCCCGCCCGAGCGCTGCGGTCAGCCGATCTGATCCTCTCCGCCAGCGTAGAACTGGGGGCTCTGAACCTGCGCCCCCGGGCTCGACTGGCGGCGCTGTTCTGTGCGATGGTGGGACCTTGAGCGGGGAGTCCTCGCGCCGGCCGGGGGTGTTGACGGTGCCCAACCTGGTTTCTGTGGGGCGCATACTGATGGTGGGCGTGTTCTGGTGGCTGGTTGCCGAAGACCTCCCGGCTGCGGCGGCCTGGTTGCTCATCGTGATGGCCGGAACCGACTGGCTGGACGGATGGCTGGCCAGACGCCTGGGGCAGGTGACCGACCTGGGGGCCATGCTGGACCCCTTGGGGGACAGTCTCATGATGGCCTCGGCTGTGGTGGCCGGGATGATCAAGGCGTGGGTGCCGGTGGCGGTGGGAACAGTCCTGCTGGTCAGGTTCGCGGTGGTGGCCGCATGGTCGTTGTGGGTCACCGGCCGGGCCAGGGAGGCCATCACGGTCCGGATGAGCGGGAAGGTGGCCATCACGCTGCTCTTCATTGCCATGCCCGCCTTCTATTTCGCCGACGGGTCCGCCGGCGCCGTCGGGTCGGCGTTCGAGGTGCTGGGATGGCTCACCGCCGTCGTGGGGTTGGGCTTCTACTGGTGGTCGGGTGTGCACTACCTTCGCGACGGCCTGGGGGTCCTGCGAGATCGTCGCCGGCGGGATGCGGACTCGTGAACCGCCCGGGAACCGGTAACCGCTCGGAGAGTCCGCCCGTTTTTCCTGATAAGGTATAGCCACATGTCAGAGAACCCAACCGAGGTCCCCTCACACCTCACCTACACCTCCGAACACGAATGGATCCTGGCGGACGACGGAAAGGCTCGGGTGGGCATTACCGATTACGCCCAGGACGCCCTTGGCGATGTCGTCTATGCCCAGTTGCCCCAGGTGGGTGACGAGGTCTTCGAAGGAGAGATCATCGCCGAACTGGAATCCACCAAGTCGGTGGGAGAGATTTACGCTCCCTTCGACGGGGTGGTCCTGGCGGTTAACGACGAGTTGGAGACACGGCCGGAACTGGTGAACCAGGATCCCTACGGCGGCGGCTGGATTGTGGACCTGTCCCAGCAGGGTCCCTTTCCCGACGCTCTGCTGGATTCGGGCGCCTACCGGGACCTGATTTCCTGAGAGGGGTCGGACCACTCGATTGACCTGGTGATTGCAGGACGCGATAGTTACAATGAGAGTGTGTCTGCGCCCATGTCGCCAACCGAACGCCCCACCGATCCGGAGAGGGCGCCCGCCAACCGCGAGGCCGATCTCACGGCCATTCTGCGGCCGGGAGAGTTGTTCTCCACCCTCCAGAAAGAGGCACTCGGTCATCTGAGAGGGTTCTCGGGATGGGGCCTGGTGGTCGAGAAGGGGGCCCATGCCGGCAGGACCTATCCGTTGGCCCGGGGAACGATCAAGGTGGGACGGCATCTGGAAAGCGGGATCCTCCTGGATGACATCACCGTGTCGCGCCGCCACTGCCTGCTGGCGGTGGAGACCGACAGCCTGACCGTGGAAGATGAGGGATCCACCAACGGGACCTATGTGAACGGCGCCCGGATGGAGATGGCCCGGCTCCACCCCGGTGACAGGCTCATGGTGGGACGATTCCACCTTCTGGTAGTCCGAGGCGATGAGTGAGCAGGCAAGCCTCTCCATCGGGGAGGTTGTCAACCTGCTCAAGAGGGA
>CAYWGY010000008.1:21902-26586 GCA_964458055.1 uncultured Acidimicrobiaceae bacterium
CATCCGGAGATAACGGTCTCCAAGATCAGGTTTCTCGAGTCCAAGGGCCTGGTGACCCCACGGCGCTCCCAGGGTGGATACCGCCGGTTTGACCGGACTGATGTGGCCCGCCTCCAGTACATCCTGGGCCAGCAGCGCGACCACTTCCTGCCCCTGAAGGTGATCAAGTCCAAGCTGGTGGCCTGGGAGAGGGGAGAGGACCCCGAGAGCCCGGAAGGAGGCGGCGCCTCACTGCTGGAAGAGGCGGGCGAGCCCATAACCCGAGCGGATCTGTTGAGAAGAACCGGTCTGGCCGCCGCCCAACTGGACGACCTGGTGCTGCACCGCCTGCTGGCGCCCCTGGCGGGAGACGGCGACGTGTTCGGGGCTGAAGCGGTGATGGTGGCCTCCGAGGCGAAAGTCCTGATGGACCGGGGCCTGGAGGGCCGGCATCTGCGAACGATCCGGTTGGCGGTGGACCGGGAGGCGGACCTGTTCCGCTCGGTCGCAACCCCGATGATGCGTGTGAACTGGGTGGGCGAGGGTGGTGACCGCGTCAGGGATCTTCTGGTCGGCTGCGCCGACGCCCTGGTGGGCATCCACCGGGCGCTCCTGCTTGCTTCTTTGAGGACGGAGTTGCGGCGCTGAGATCCCCGTCTCGCCTCTGGTTGGCCTTAGCCTTCCTGTCCCTGCCGATGGTGATCCTGACCGGGGCCGCCGCAGTGGCCAGCCCCCTGTGGATCGAACCGCCTCCTCTCCCGTGGACCACCCTCCCGGAACCTCCGGAAGTCGAAGCCGAGTCGTGGCTGCTCTCCGATGAGACCTCCCAGGTGATACTGATGGAGCAGGAAGCAGACCTGCCCCGGCCCATGGCTTCCACCACCAAGCTCATGACCGCCCTGGTGGCGGTGGAGGTGGGCGACCTCTCCTCTCCGGTCCAGGTGAGCCGGGAGGCTGCCGCGGTGGGAGAGGCGGGAGTCGACCTGGTGGAGGGTGAGGTGTTCCTGCTGAGGACGCTGGTGAGAGCTCTCCTGATCCGTTCGGGGAACGACGCCGCCTACGCGGTGGCCCAGCACGTGGGAGGCAGCGTGGAGGAGTTCGTGGTGCTCATGAACGAGAGGGCCGCCGAGTTGGGGATGGACAATACGTCGTTTGCCAATCCGCACGGCCTGGATCATCCCGACCAGTACTCCACCGCCAGGGATCTTCTCCTCCTGACCAGGGAGGTGCTGGCCTACCCGGAGTTGGCGGAAGCGGTGTCCGCGCTCGAGATCTCCCTGCGGGACGCCCCCTCGGGGGAGGAGAGGGTCTTCTCCAATACCAACCGCATGCTGGCCGACTATGAAGGGGCCTTCGGGGTCAAGACCGGATACACCGACAATGCCGGACTGGTTCTGGTGGCGGGCGCCCAGCGTCAGGGTCACAGGCTGGTGGCGGTGGTGATGAATACGACCGACCACTTCGCGGACGCCGAGGCGCTGTTGGATTTCGGATTCGACTATTCAGGGTCGGTGGCCGGGCTGATCCCCAGCGGATTCCGCCTGAGCAGAGACCAGGTCCTGGCGGCGTCCGCTCCTGCAGGCAGCACCACCACGACCACCGTTGCCATCGCCCCGGAGAGCGTCGGGGCGTCCCCGGAGACAGAGGGCGAGGAACCCGTCGGTCCGGTGACCGTCCGGGTGGGAAGAACCCCCGAAGGCCCGGGGGATGTGTTGGGTTGGGTGCTTCGCCTCTTCGCCGGCGACGGATAGTTCTCCTCAGCGACCGCAACGTCTCAGCAGCAGACGGGTGTCAGAGGTTATGGTGCTCCACTTCAGTTTCGATTCTCCCGCCGAGCGGTCGCGGATGACGGTGTGCACCCCGGTCGACCGCAGCCGCTTCGACATCAGCAGTGCGATCAGAACCTTGAAACAGTTAGGCGACACCCCCTGGAGTGCGTGGGCCAGTTGGAGGCGGCGAGCGCCGAAGAACCCGGATTGGGGGAAGCGAAGCCCCCTTGTGCGCCGGGGCATGCGTATCCGTGCCAGGAGGATCGCCGCCCGGGTCAGAGCCATGCGATACCACTGCTTGCCTCGCTGCTCGAGTTCGCCCACGCACACGTCGTAACCGCTGCCGAGAGCCGAGACCATCTGCTCAAGGGCAGCCGGATCGTGCTGCCCGTCGGCATCCATGACCACCACAAGGTCGTGGCGGGCCGCCAGGGCGGCGTTGCGGACCGCCTCGGTCAGGCCCCCGCCGTCACACACGCGGATCCTGCGGTCTCCGACCGCCAGGGCCTTGCGCCCGGTTGGGCTGGCGGCGCCCCTCACCAGGGCGCCCTCGATTCGGTCGGCGGCCGCCACCACCACCTCGGCCTCTCCGGGCAGGTAATCGAGGAGTTCGGCGAGAGTTAGATGGATCACCGCCGTCTCGTCATAGGCCGGCATCAGGACCGAGAAGGGCGGGGTGGGCTCGGAGGAACGGTTGTGCTCCGGTTCAGTCATGTCGGGGTTTGTCAAAGGGCATGTTTGATGAAATGCTAGATCGGCCCCGGCTGGCGGAAACCTCCGTGACCCGACAGTTCGAAACCGCGTCCGGCGTGGTTGCGAAGATCATAAGATGGAGGGCAATGAGTCACTCGGGTAGGTTATTCGATCCTGGAGTTGTCTCGGAGGCCTTTTCTCCGGCACAGTTGGAGAAACGGGCATCCGAGTTGGGCGTCACCCTGACGCAGGAGTATCGGGGACGAATTCCCGTGATGGTCGCCATAATGTCGGGGTCGGTCATCTTCCTGGCCGATCTCGTCAGACACATGGACGTGGAGATGGACATCGAGTTCCTGATAGTGAACCGCTACCAGGATGGGTCCAACGTCAGCATCGTCATGGATCTGTTCTCCGACATCGGGGGGCGGGACGTGATCGTTGTCATCGATGTCGTCAGCACCGGTATCACTCTCAGGGCGATCCACCAACTCCTGGAAGGTCGAAGTCCCGCCACCATGTCAACCGTGGCTCTCTTCGACCGCGGGGTCAGCCGGTTGGTGGATGTCCCCATCGACTACCTCGGCTTCGAGATCGGGCGAAACCTGCTGGTGGGGTACGGTCTCGATTGGCAGGGGCGCTACCGCGGACTCCCCTCGGTGTGGGCGGTTCTCGATCCTCCGGCGTTGTCAAGCGATCCCCGCATTCTCGACCGCACGGTTTACACCGAGCAGTAGTATCGCTGGCAATGACCGATAAGATCCCCATGGCTATCGACGGCGTGCAGGTCGGCTTTTCTTCGGCGGCGCCGGTGGTCTTGCTGCGGGAAGCAGAGGGTGATCGGTACCTGCCCATCTGGATCGGCGCCGTGGAGGCCACCGCCATTGTGGCGGCACTGGAGGAGATGATCCCTCCCCGACCCCTCACCCATGACCTGCTGAGAATGGCGGTCGAGTCGCTGGGAGCGGAGGTGGATCGGGCAGTGGTGACCGAGGTCCGGGACAATGTCTTCTATGCAGAACTGGTGCTTCTCACCAGGGCGGGGGAGGTGACGGTGTCATGTCGGCCTTCGGATGCCATCGCCCTGGCGGTGAGGACCGAGGCTCGGCTCTTCGCTCACCCCGAGGTGCTCAATCAGGCAGGCGTCCTGATCAAGTCGGTGGAGGAACCCGAGCAGCAGATCGAAGAGTTCCGGCGGTTCCTCGAAGATGTCACCCCGGAGGACTTCTCCTCCTGAGGGCCCTCCCCCGGAGTAGAACCGGGGGCTCCGGCGTCCCGGGTCTTGCATTTGCGCCCGGATATGGTTGGTTTTGGCCGCTTGGTCCGTTATCGTTTCATTTGCTTGAACCACCGAAATGTAATCACAAAGGAGTAAGCCAGTGAGCGAAGTCGAAAAGGGTTATCGGGCTCCCCAAGTGTGTCGGATCGTGGGCATCACCTACCGGCAGCTGGACTACTGGGCCCGCACCGGATTTGTCGTGCCTTCGCTGCGCCAGGCCAGAGGGTCGGGGACCCAGCGACTCTATTCCTTCCCCGACCTGATCCAACTCAAGGTGATCAAGCGGCTGCTTGATGCCGGGATGGACCTCAAGCGGGTGAGGAGAGCGTTCGCCGAGTTGTCGGAGCAGAAGGAGACCTGGAGTTGGGAGGACGGACAGGCGACCCTGGTCTCCGACGGCGCCACGATATATGCGCTGAAGAATCCCGAGCAGGTCATTGACCTACTGGCCAGGGGGCAGGCCGTGATGGGGGTGGCCCTGGGTCCGCTGGTGGAGGAGGTCAACGGCGAGGTGCTCGAGTTGGCGAGGACGTCCTCCATCGAAGAGGGGTACCTCAACCCGACAGAGCGCTCGAAGGCCCTCTGAGCCTCCCCGTTCGGCCAGGCCGGACACCACGGCGTCCCGTTCTTGCGGCGTGCTCGGCCTTGTGATAACTTGAGACGAGACTGATGCCAAGATCGCCTCTTCACTCCTACAACGACCAACTCGGCGCCCGGTTCGTCGATTTCGGAGGCTGGGAGATGCCTCTCTCCTATTCGTCGGTTCTCGAGGAACACCGGGCGGTTCGGGAGGCGGCGGGCTGGTTTGACGTCTCCCATCTCGGCCGCTTCAGCCTGAGCGGGTCCGGATGGGAGGGTGCGCTGTCGACACTGCTTTGCAACGACCACCAACGCATAGGACCCGGCCGGGCACAGTACACCCTCATTCTGAATGCCGGGGGAGGGGTCATAGATGACCTGATCA
>CAYWGY010000009.1:0-4450 GCA_964458055.1 uncultured Acidimicrobiaceae bacterium
TGATCTTCGCCACGATGCCGAGGTCGTGCGTGACGAAGATCATCCCGAAGTCGAACTTCTCCTGCAACTCCGAGAGCAGCCGCAGGTACTGAGCCTGGACGGTGGCGTCGAGAGAGGTGGTGGGCTCGTCGGCGATCAGCACCGAGGGGCGACAGGAGAGAGCGATGGCCCCGGCCACCCGCTGGCGCATCCATCCCGACATCTGGTGGGGGTACTGCTTGAGGCGCCGTTCCGCCTGGGGAATGCCCACCTGACTGAGGATCTCCACGACGCTGTCGGTCAACTCCTTCCCCCGCAGGCCCTGGTGGATGCGGATGGCCTCGGCCACCTGGTTGCCAACCGTGTACCCGGGATTGAGCGAACTGAGAGGGTCCTGGAGTATCAGCGAGATCTGTCCTCCCCGCACCTGTCTCATCTCCCGCTCGGAGATGTCCAGCAGTTCCCGTCCGTCCAGCTTCACGCTGCCACCCACGATCCTCCCTGCCGGCGCCTCCACCAGCCGCATCATGGCCAGACAGCTCACGCTCTTGCCGGAACCGGACTCGCCCACCAGTCCCAGCGTCTCCCCCCGGTCCAGGGAGAAGCTCACCCCGTCCACCGCCTTCACGACTCCGCGGCGGGTGTGGAACTGGACGCGCAGGTCTTTGACTTCCAGCAGCATGGTCAGATCTGGCGCAGCTTGGGATCGAAGCGGTCCCTCACCCAGTCGCCGAAGAGGTTGGCGGCCAGCACCACCGCGAAGATGGCTATGCCCGGGATGATGGAGACCCACCATGCCCGACCCAGGATGTCGCGTCCGTCGGCCACCATCAGACCCCAGGCCGGCGTGGGTGGCGGTATACCCACCCCCAGAAAGCTCAGCGACGCTTCCAGGAGGATGATCAGGGCCACCTGCAGGGTGGCCAGCACCCCGATGCTGGGCATCACATTGGGGAGGATGTGTCTCATGAGGATCCGCCAGTTGGAGACCCCCGCCACCCGGGCCAGGTCGATGTAGTCCTCCTCGCTGACCGCCAGCGCCTCCCCCCGGATCTGGCGGGCGTAGTAGGGCCACAGCAGGATCACGATCACCAACAGCACGTTGGTGAGGCTGGCGCCCAGCAGCGACACCAGGACGATCGCCATCAGCATCAACGGGAGAGCCAGGGTCATGTCGGTGAACCTCATCAGGACCGTCTCGGCCCAGCCGCGGTAGAAGCCGGCGACCAGGCCCACCACGGTGCCGATGACCCCGGCCAGCCCGGTGGCCAGCAGCGCCACCATCAAAGAGACCCGGGCGCCGTAGAGAATCCGGGTGAAGATGTCCCGACCGAGCGTGTCGGTGCCCAGGAGGAAGTCACCGGAACCGCCCTCCTGCCACACCGGGGGGATCAGCTTGTTGGAGAGCTTTCCAACCTCCGGATCGTGGGGAGCGATGAGGGGAGCGAAGACGGCGACCAGCACCACCAGGCCCAGCACCACTATGGAGATGTAGGGAAAACGGATGCTGCCGCCCCGTCCCCTGAACCTGGAGCCGGACCTGGGCTCCTCGGCCAGTGCGGGCGCGGACTCGGCGCTGGTCACTGGGTGTACCTGATCTTCGGGTTTACCCAGGCATAGGCCAGGTCGGCCAGGAAATTGGAGATGACGAAGGCGGCCCCGATGAGGATCACCGCCCCCTGGATGACGGGAAAGTCCCGCTGGATGACCGCCCGGATCAGCAGGCTCCCCAGACCGGGCCAGGCGAAGACGTACTCGGTGACGATGGCCCCGCCGATCACCGCCGCGAAGATGACGGTGGAGTAGGTGATCACCGGCAGGGCGGCGTTCTTGAAGGCGTGTTTCCACACCACTATCGACTCCCGGACACCCTTGATCCTGGCCAGCTTCACGTACTCACCGTAGAGGGACTCCAGCATGGAGGAGCGGGTGAGTCGCATGATCCCCGCCGAGACGAACCAACCAAGGGTCACCGTGGGTAACACGATGGAGAGGGGCTCCCCCCGGCCGCCGGTGGGGAACCACTGCAGCTGGACCGCGAATACCCGCAGCATCACCAGGCCCACCAGGAAGGAGGGCGCCGCCCCTCCCAGGATCGAGAAGATGCGCGCCACGTAGTCGCCTCCCCTGCCACGGTATTTGGCGGCGTACACCCCGAGCGGCAGTGCTATGAGCAGGGCCACCAGCATCGAGACCACCGACAGCTGCAGGCTGGCGGGAATGCGCAGCCACAGGAGTTCGCCGACGGTGCGGCCCCGAAAGTACAGGGACGTCCCGAAATCGCCCTGCGCCAGCCCACCCATGAAGATCCCGTACTGGGTGACCAGAGGCTTGTCGAGCCCGTAGGCACGCTTGAGATCGTTGGCCACCTCCTCGGTCACCTGGGGCGGGATCATCCGCTCCACCGGGTCGCCGGTGAGGCGGACCAGGAAGAAGACCACTGTGATCAGGACGAAAATGGAGAGAACCGCCTGCAGCAGTCTTCGAAATATGAACCGTCTCATCCGCCTGGTGCTTCTCCTTCGCGTTCACCCGGCCCGGGGGCCGATTCCACAAGAATAGGGAGCCGATCAAGAAGGTTGAAAGAAATCAGAGTCGGCATCCTCAGAACAGACACAGGGGGTTGACCGCCGACCCGGTCCCTCCCCTGATGCGGAGGGGCGCCACCATCAGCACGAATTCGGCCCTCCCCTCCTGTAGGCACACTGTCCGCAGCACCTCGGTATCCGGCCAGTCCAGGAGCGCCAGGCCCATGCCCGCCAGGCCGAGAGAGTGCAGGGGCAGCGGCAGGCCCGGATAGGGAGACGGGAGCTTCTCGATGCAGTCGCCCCCGTACACGGCAACCCTTCGCCGATGCAGCCAGCGGATGGCTTCGATGTCGAGCCCGGCCCGGTTCCCCGGTTCGGGCGGCTCCGGGCAGGATTCGTGCACCATCCGGCCGGAGCGCACGATCACCGCGTCGCCTTCGCCCGCCTCCACCCCCCAGTACTCCTCGGCTGCCTCGAGTTCGTCCGGTCCGATCAGTGCGGAGGGATCGAGATAGTCCACGCCCGCGGCGCCGGCGACGTCCAGCAGCACCCCCCTGGTGACGATCCCCTCCACCATCGCCTCTATCGAGCCGAACCGCATGCCGAAGCGGTCCACCTCTTCGGCCGCCTTCCGCCCGTTGTACATCTCGCCCTCGAAGTAGACATGGCCGACCGCGTCCATGTGAGTGACCGCGAACCCGTGGGGGGCGATGCCCACGAAGTCCATGGACGATTCGGCGTGATGGCCGGCATAGAGCATCTGGTGCACCACCGGACGGGGGTTGGACGGTCCCGAGATGGTGTCGAGTTCCCTGGCGATGGAGACCACCCGGCCCGAGCGCACCAGCGCCAAGGCCTCCTTCACCTTCGCCGACGTTATGTAGTTGAGGGTCCCCCGCTCGTCGCCGCCGCCCCAGCGGCCCCGGTTGGAGACTTCGTCGAAGATCTCCCGGTAGTTCATGCACTGGCGCCCTTAACCCAGGAGAGGCGCGGGCGGATCTCGGTGACGAACAGGTCCAGCTGTCTCAGGATGTCCTCGGTGTCGGGTCCCGGGGGCGTGGCGATCTGCAGATGGGTGGTCCCTGCCTCGGCGTACCTCTCCATGGCGTCCACGATGCGCTCGACCGAGCCCCGGCAGGGGTGGTCGGGGTCGGAGACGTCGCCTACCTCCAGGTTCACCCGGTTGGAGTAGACGAAGCCCTGGGTGCTGCGACCCAGTTTCTCGAGCCTCCCAACAAGGTCCTCGCGGATTCTCGGGATCCCCTCGGGCCGGATGAACGCCCCGTGCCATCCGGTTCCCACCCGGGCTGCCCGGCGGCGGGCGGGGAGGCTGTTGCCCCCAACCCAGATGGGAATGGTGCCCGCCACCGGCTTGGGATAGAAGCAGATGTCGGCGGGCAGGCTGTAGAAGCGGCCCTCGAAAGCGGGATGGTCGTCCCGCCACAGGGCAGTCATGACGTCCAGGTACTCGTCGGTGACCGCGCCCCGGTCCTTCCACGAGGCGCTGACCGCCGCATACTCCTCCGGTATCCACCCCACGCCCACGCCCAGGATGAGCCGGCCCCCGCACAGGACGTCGAGAGTGGAGAGCATCTTGGCGGCCACCACCGGGTGTCTGAGCGGCACCACCAGCGTCCCGAGCGCCAGGCGGATGCGGTCGGTGAGAGCGGAGAGGTACCCGAGGAGGGTCAGCGGCTCGTACACCGGATCGGAGGCTTCCATGTCCCTGATCCCCACCTCGCTCCAAGGGAGAGGGCCCGTCATCTCCCTGGACGGGCTGTAGGGATGCGGGGAGGTGATGTTGCGGGCCAGCACGATGTGATCCCCGATCCAGATGTCGTCAAGGCCGGCCTCCTCTGCAGCCCTGGCCACCTGCCGGAAGGTCCCCACATGGGCTGCTCCCCTGAAATTGGGGATGCTGATTCCGAACTCCATCTGGCTTT
>CAYWGY010000009.1:4460-25407 GCA_964458055.1 uncultured Acidimicrobiaceae bacterium
CGCGATCTGCAGCCACGAGCGGGTGCCTGAGCCGGGGTAGAGGTGACAGGAAACCCCGTGTCCGGTCGCCACCTCGCCGTGGTCGGGGAATGTCTCGGCGCATCGGTCCATCATGTAGGGGCAGCGGGGATGGAAAGTGCACCCGCCGGGAGGGTCGATCGGACTGGGCACCTCTCCCTCGAGGATGATCTCCTGGCTCTCGATGTCGGGGTGAGCGGGAGGGACGGCCGACAGCAGTGCCTCGGTGTAGGGATGGGCGGGGGTGGTGAACAACGACTCTGCGTCGGCAAGTTCGATCACCTTGCCGAGGTACATCACCATGACCCTGTCGGAGAGATGGGCCACGCCGCTCAGGTCGTGGGAGATGAGCAGGTAGGAGAGGTCGAATCTCTCCTGGAGGTCGGCGAGCAGGTTCATTACCTGGGCGCGGATCGAGACATCGAGCGCGGAGACCGGTTCGTCGAGGATCAGCACCTTGGGGCTGGGCGCCAGGGCCCGGGCGATGGCGATCCGCTGACGCTGGCCGCCGCTGAACTCGTGAGGGTAGAGGTCGGCATGGGCCGAGTGGTCCAACCCCACCTGGGCCATCACCTCCGCCACCCGGTCACGGGTCTCCCCGCGGCTGCGCTCGCCCGCCGATCTGATGGGCTCGGCGATGATGTCCCGTATGCGCATCCGCGGCGAGAGCGAGGAGAAGGGGTCCTGGAAGACCACCTGGACGTTGCGACGGTACTCCGTCTGGTCCTTCTGGTCGATGCTGACCTGGCGGCCCCGGAAGAAGATGCTCCCCTCGGTGGGTCTCTCCAGCAGCAACAGCAGGCGAGCCAGGGTGGTCTTGCCACAGCCCGACTCACCGACCACGCCCAGGGTCTCTCCCGGCCACATCCGCAGGTCTATGCCGTTGACGGCCTTCACCACTCCCCTGACGCCGAACCCCATGGTGCCGCTCATCGTGAAGTGTTTGTGCAGCCCCCTCGCCTCCAGGAGCGGCTTGCGGGCTTCGGTCATCCTATCTCCTCACCAGTGGCGTGCGGTCGGCCTTCCAGCACCTCCCGCAACCGGCGCTTGCGCACCTTACCCTGCGGGTCGATGGGAAGACCCTCGACAAACTCTACCCGTTTGGGCGTCTTGTAACCGGCCAACCGGGCGCGACAGTATTCGATCATCTCCGCCCGGGTCACGGTGGCGCCCTCGTGAAGGACCACGGCCGCGGTCACCGCCTCGACCCACTCGGGGTGGGCCAACCCGACCACCGCCACCTCCGCGTCGCCGGGATGTCCCCGCACGGTCTCTTCCACCTCGGCGGAGGAGACGTTCATCCCGCCCGTCTTGATCATGTCCTTTACCCGGTCGTAGAAGAACAGGTTCCCCCCCGAGTCGAGGCGGACGACGTCGCCGGTGTGGAGCCAACCGTCGCGAAGTACCGCCGCGGTCGCCTCGCAGTCGCGGTAATAGCCCTCCATGACCCCGGGCGAACGACAGAGCAACTCTCCCACCTCGGAGTCGTCGCCCCGGCGGTCCACCACCCTGACATCCACGTGGGGCGCGGGCCGACCGATCCAGCGCGGGTCCCGTTCGGGGATGTCACCGGGTTCCCGGAAGAAACCGATGACTCCCAACTGGCTGAGTTCGGACTGGCCCCAGTAGGTGGCCCAGGTGACCCCCGGCGCCCGGCGGCGGAACCCGGAGACCGCGTCGAAGGGGATGGGACCTCCGTAGACATGCGCCTGGCGCAGCGAGGAGAGGTCGCGGGTGGAGAATTCGGGATGGCGGATCATGCGGTGATAGAAGGTGGGTGTCTGGGAGGTGTTGGTCACTCCCTCGGCCTCTATGGCAGCCAGCACGGCGCCCGGTTCGGTGAAGGGGATCATCACCACGGTGGCGCCCATCGAGATCAGATTGGTCACGGTGCCCGTCCCGGCCATGGTGTAGACGGGCGCCAGCAGTAAGAACACGTCAGAGGACTCCACGTAACCCTCATACGACCAGGAGGGGGTGGTGGAGATCATCATGGCCCTGTGGGTGACCATTATGCCCTTGGGCGTGCTCTCGGTCCCGCTCGTGTACATCACCATCGCCAGGTCGGACTCGTCGATCACGGCTTCGGGCATGTGATCGGGGGAATCCTCGAGCATCCGGGAGAGACTGATGTGATCCCGGGCTCCGGTCTCCTCCATCACCACCAGCCGGGACTGGGCACGGGCCTCCGACAGGCCCCGGAGGGCTCGCTGCGACATCCCGGGTCCGGCGATCACCACCCGGGGCGTGGCGTGGTCGACCTGGCGGGCCACCTCGGCGGGGAGATAGGACGGGTTGAGGGGAGTGAACACCGCCGCCTGCTTGAGAATCCCGTAATAGATCCCCACGTACTCGCCGACATTGCGGCACATAACCGCTACCCGGTCGCCTCTCTCGACCCCCAGGCGCTCCAGCCCGTGGGCCACCCGGTTGGAGAATGCCTCCATCTCCGCGTAGGTGAACACCTTGCGGCTTCCGTCCGCCGCCCTGGATATCACCGCCGGTTTGTCCGCCTGACGGGCCGCCTGGCGGCGGAGCATGTCTCCCAGCGCCGCCCTGCGCAACAGGTTCTCCTCCAGGGTGGGAGACCGCGCCGGCGAACCGGCCGAGTTCACGAGCCCGCCCCGTCGGGCGCCGCGCCGGTGGCCGAGTGCGGGCGGGGTCGCGAAAAACAGGGGCGTCCGGAGGTTGAAAACTGTCCCCGGACCACAACACAATTACTAGGTCGAACACCTCGCGGTCCGCCCAGACGTCGCTCGGACCGAGCCGGGTAACCCCCGCAGGAGGTCATAACGCTCCCAGGGTCGAGCCCAACACGGCCCAACCCGGGCGCGTCCAAACCCGACGGTGGTGGTGGCGGGGGTGGGCCCAACAGGCCAAGGGTCCGCGCGGCGATTTTCGCGAGATAGTGTTGCCGACGGGCGAGTGTGCGCGGGGCATCGCCGCCTAGGTGCCCGCAGGCCCGTCGGACTCCAGAATGGCCCCCAGCGCCCGGAGGAACCTGGCGCCGGTGGCGCCGTCCACCACCCTGTGATCGAAGGCGCCCGAAACGTGGCATGTGGGCCGGGCCACCACATTCCCGTCGATGACCACCGCCCGGTCGGCCACGGTGCCGAAGTAGATGGTGGCGGCCGTGTTCAGGCTGATGATGGGAGTCCCGAAGTCGACTCCCCTCGGTCCGAGGTTGGAGGTGGTGATGGTTGCCCCGCCGATGTCGTCGAAAGTGAGCTTTCGCCTGCGGGCGGCGTCGGCGAGACGCCTAATCTCCGCCGCCAGCTCCGCCAGGCCCATCCGATCGGCGCCGTGCACCACCGGAGCGGCCAAGCCGTGAGGGGTGTTCACCCCCACCGCCACATTGACCTCGTCGTAGATCAGAACCGACTTGTCCGAGAGGGAGGCATTCACCTCCGGCACCTCCCCGCAGGCCCGGGCCACCGCCGAGACCATCAGATCGTTGAGCGAAACCTCCATGCCTCTTGCCACAAGCGCCTTGCGATGGGCGATGAGAGCATCCGCCGGAACCAGGAGCGTCTGGGAAAAGTGCGGGATCTCGGTCCAGTTGCGAGCCATGGCCGCCGCCATCGCCCGGGGGTAGCCTCGCAACCGCCGGCGTTCCCGGACCCGGGGACCGGAGGGACCGGCGTCCGCGGCGGCTGCCTCAACATCGTCGGGTGTGATGATCCCCGCCCGTCCGGTGCCCTGGACCGACCCCAGGTCCACTCCCAGGCTCTTGGCGAGCGCCCGCGCCTTGGGCATGGCGCGAACCCTGTCTCCGCCGGGCCTGTCCCGTCGCTTGGCCTTGCCCGAGGGTGAGGGACCCCGATCTGCGGGCGCCTTCGCCGCAGCTGCGACAGCGCCGGACTCCCGGCCCAGCAGGTGAGCGATCTCCCCCTCCGAGGGCGCGGTCCCCACGTCGGCCATCACCGCCACCACCGCGCCCACACGTACCTCCGTGGACACCGGCGCCACGATTCTGGCCAGCACGCCCGGTCCCATGGCCTCCACCACGATGGCGCTCTTTTCGTTCTCCACTTCATAGAGGGCGTCACCCACCGCCACCTCGTCCCCCTCTGCCTTGTGCCAGGCGATAATCGTCCCCATCTCCATGGTCTCTCCCAGCGCGGGAAGTCGCAGTATCTGCATGGTCTTCAGTCAAGCCTCCTTACCGCATCGGTCACCGAGGCGGCAGTGGGTATCAGGAACTGTTGGAGGTAGCGGCTCTGGGGAATGGGCACATCGGCCGATGCCACCCGGATGACGGGCGACTCAAGGTATTCGAGGGCCTCCTCGGCGATGATGGCCGCCAACTCGCCCCCCGCTCCTCCGGTCTTGGGCGCCTCGTGGGCGATCACCACCCTGCCGGTCTTGGCCACCGAATCCAGGATGGTCTCGGTGTCGAGTGGGCGCAGACCCCGTGGGTCGACAACCTCCACATCGATCCCCTCTCCCGCCAACTCCTCGGCCGCCCGGAGCGACTCTCTCACCATCCGCGACCAGGCGATCACCGTCACGTCGCTGCCCTCCCGCTTGATTGCCGCCTTGCCCAGGGGCACCAGGTGGTCTCCGCCGGGGACCTCCCCCCGGAAGGCGTAGAGACCGGCGTGCTCGAAGAACAGCACGGGATTGTCGTCACGGATCGCCGACTTCAACAGTCCCAGCGCGTCGGCGGGATCGGAGGGGATCACTATGTAGGCGCCCGAAGCGCTCAAAAAGAGCGACTCGGGGCTGACATCGTGCTCGGGACCCGCCCCCTTGGCGCCCTCGGGGAGCCTGATCACCAGCGGGACGGTGAACACACCCCCGTGCATGTAGCGCCAGCGGGCCGCCTTGTGGTACAGCTCGTCCATGGCGATCCCGAAATACCCGCTCGACTGGAGCTCGGCCACCGGACGCAGGCCCGTGATGGCGGCGCCCACCGCCGCGCCCACGATCATGGTCTCGGAGATGGGAGTGTCGATCACCCGCCCGGAGCCGAAGCGCTCCAGGAGCCCGGCGGTGGCGCCGTAGATGCCGCCGTAGACGGCCACGTCCTCACCCCAAACAAACACGCGGTCGTCGCGTTCCATCTCCTCCCGGAGCGCCTCCCGGATGGCCTGCGAGAAGGTCAGCGTGCGAGCGCCTTCAGCCCGGCTCATACGTAGAGGCCCTCGTAGAGTCGCTCCGGCCCGGGCATGGGCGCCGAAGCCGCCTCCTCCACCGCTGCGTCGATACGACGCTGGACCCGGACATCCAGTGCGTCCAGTTCCTCCGCAGTCACCCCTCCCTCGGCCATCAGCCGATCGGCCGCATTGGTGATCGGATCCAGCGCCAAAAGCCTTTCGGTCTCCTCGTCGGTGCGGTAGACCTGCGGGTCACCCTCGTAGTGGCCCCGGAAGCGATGGCAGATGGCCTCTATCAGCGTGGGCCCACCGCCTGCCCGCGCCCGGTCGACCGCTTCACAGGTAGCCGCATACACCTCGGTTACGTCCATCCCGTTGATCCGGACACCGGGCATCCCGTAGCCTGCGGCCCGGTCCACAATCCGGCCGGCCGTGGATTCGGCGGCCGGGACCGACACGGCATAGCCGTTGTTCTCACACATCCACACCACCGGGAGCTTCCAGGCCGCGGCGGCGTTCACCGATTCGTGGAATGCCCCCCGGTTGGCGGTGCCGTCGCCGAAAAAGCACATCACCACCTGGTCGGTCCCCCGGTACTTGGCGCTGAACGCCGCTCCCGTGGCGATGCCGAAGCAACTTCCCAGGGTGCCTCCCTGCCCGAGAATGCCCAGATCGGGATCGGCGAAGTGGGGAATCCCCGCACCCAGCCCGCCGGTTGCTCCGGCGGTGTTGGCCATCAGGTCGCCGAACATGGCGGTCATCGACATTCCCTTGGCGATGGTGTACCCGAATCCCCGGTGGGCATACAGCAGATAGTCGTCGCGGCGCAGCGGCGCCACCCCGCCCGCCGGGATGGCCTCCTGCCCCCGTCCCGAGTGGTACCCGGCCAGAACCCTCCCCTCCTGGAGGAGACGCAGCGCGGTCTGGTCCCACAGCTTCATGGTCACCATCGACTCGTAGAGTTCAAGGAGCTTTCCGGGATCGATCGCGGTCATGCCTTTCTCCTGCCTCGGTCCACCCAATCACCTTACCGGAGCGGCGGCAACGACTGCCCCGCCGCACCGGATCAGTACATCACGATCCCGCCGTTGACGTTCAGGTCCTCACCGTTGACGAACACCGACGCCGGGCTGAGCAGGAAGAGCACGGCACTGGCGATCTCGTGCGGCCATGCCGGCCTTCCCAGTTGAGCAGTGGCCGCCGCCGCGTCGAGATCCACGCCTTCGACCAGTCGGGAGGCCTCCACGCCGAAATCGCTGCGCATGGGAGTGTCGACATGCCCGGGGCAGATGGAATTGACGGCGATATCAGGCGCCAGCGCCCTGGCGGAGGAGCGGGTCAGGCTGATCACCGCCGCCTTGGAGGCGTTGTAGGGCGCCGAGTACGGACCGGGGACCTTGGCGGCGTTGGAGGCGATGTTGACGATTCTCCCCCCGCCGGCGGCTCGCATCAGCGGTGCGGCGTGCTTGGTCATCAGGTAGGTCCCGAACAGGTTCACTTTCAGTTCCACCTCCCAGTCGGCCCAGATCATGTCCTCGAAACCGTGTGCCCGCCCGATGGCCGCACAGTGGGCCAGTCCCGACAGCACTCCCCCGGTCGCCTCCGAGACCTGCCGGTACCCCTCGGCAACCGACTCCTCCTCGGAAATGTCCACCACCACCGCCTCCGCGGCACCCGCGCCCTCCATGGCCGCCACGGCCTGATTGAGGCGTTGGGCCGCCAGGTCGAAACACCACACTCTCCCGCCCTCGGACACCAGCATCTCGGCCGTGGCCCGGCCGATCCCCCGGCCTGCGCCGGTCACCACGAATTCCTTGCCTGTGAAATAGCTCATCCCTGCGAGGATACCCATCGGCGTCTCTCTCCACTGGAAACCTCGACCGTTCTCGAAAGGCGAACAAGGCCCCAAAGCGGTCCCACACAGCTCAGACTCCCCGAGCGGAAAAGCTAACAAACTCCCCAAATCAGCCCGTCCAGTTACACTTTTCTCGTAAAAAAGCAACTCGAAAGCCAAACAAAGCTCAAAGTTACACTTTTTCCCGCGAAAGCCGCCCTAACCACCCGACAGAACTGCAATAACCCTTCTCGGCCCGGACCAAACTGCATCACCGTTTGGGCAGGTTCAGAACGGTCGGCGGCCGCGAGCCGCTGATCCTTCACTATGCACGTGAACGCGGTCGGGCCTCCAGCACTGAAGTGGCGGACCTCACCGGCCTGAGCGTTCCCTACGCGGGGAAACTCCTAACCGATCTTGGCGAACAAGGTCTCCTGGTGGGAAGTCGCCCCGGCAAAACAGGGCGAGGCTATCCCTACCTGCCTGCGGCAAACGGCTTTCCCTGAGTCCTGCGCCTACCAGGTTATCTCCCCCACAGAAGCCGGCACTCGGCGCCAAGGCACGGCCGAGTCTGCCCGCACCGAAGGCCGGTTGTGATTTGCTCCGGGCAGTCGGGACCCCGCTCAACGCTCCGGCGCGTAGGGTCTTCAGGCGTGCCTCCTGCGTGGAGGCCGGGGCAGCCAGCGGCCCACCTGCGTCCTGTACGCCTCGTATTCGTCGCCGAACTCCCGGGAGAGCCGCGGCTCCTCATGGAAATGGATGAACAGGGAGAAGAATATGAATATCCCAACCCCGTAGGCCGCCAGCAGGACCGACCCGTACAGCAACGCCCACCCGGCGATCATGGTCAGCAGACCCACGTACATGGGATTCCTGCTGTAGCGGTAGAGGCCCCTTATGACAAGCCGTTTCGGCGCGTCGATCGGAGCGGGGGTCCCCTTTCCGAAGGCAACGAAGTCCCAGACACAGCGCAGATAGATCAGACCGCCGATTGCCATGAGGAGGACCGCCGGCACCTGCACCGCCCCTTCCACCGTCTCCCGGTTCCTGGCCAGGAAGGCCGGCACCCAGACTCCCACCGAACCCGGCGCCACCAAGGTGAAGAGAGCAGCCTTTACGTACAGCTTCATGCCCGGCGATGCTACAACAGACCCCTGCTCCAACCCCCCGTGAAGCCGACCGGAGTTCAGCGCCGGTGGGAGGTCACCAGACGGGCAGTGTCGCGGGCGATGAGCGACTCCTCGTCGGTGGGGATCACCCAGGCGGCGATCGGGCTCCCGTCGGCGGAGATGCGCCTGCATCCCTCACCCTCGTTCCTCCCGTGATCCAGCACCAGGCCCGTCTCTTCCAGACCATCCATCACCATCCGCCGCGCCCGGGCGCTGTTCTCTCCGATCCCCCCGGAGAAGACCACGCTGTCACAGCGACCCACCTGCACCAGAAAGGCGCCCAGGTAGCGGCGGATCCGGTGTGCGAAGACCTCCAGGGCCAGCGCCGCGGACGGCTCTCCGTCATCGGCTGCCCGGCACAGGCGCCGGAAGTCCGCAGAGATCCCGCTGATACCCAGAAGGCCCCCTTCTCTCTCCAGGCCCCGGCGGATACCTGCCGGCGAGAGGCCCCTGTCGATGAGATGAAAGACCACGGCCGGGTCGATGTCGCCGCTGCGGGTGCCCATCACCAGACCTTCGAGGGGAGTCATGCCCATGGAGGTGTCGACGGCCATCCCACTCCGGACCGCGCATGCCGAGGCGCCGGCGCCCAGGTGGAAGGTGACCAGGTTGGGACTCGGCCTCCCCAGGACCTCGGAAGCCCGTTCCACCAGGTAGCGGTGGCTGATCCCGTGGAAGCCGTAGCGTCGCACACCGTGTTCTCGCCACCAGCGGGATGAAACGGCGTACCGGTAGGCGTGGGGGCGAAGAGTGGCAAAGAAGGCGGTGTCGAAGACCGCCACCCCGACCGCTCGGGGAAGGAGTTCCCTGATCGCCTCGATACCTGCCCGGTTGGCGGGATTGTGCAGGGGCGCCAGTGACTCCAGTGCCTTGATGGCTCCGATCACCGCGGAGTCGACGACAACCGACTCGGAGAAGCGGTCTCCGCCGTGCACCACCCGGTGACCCACTGCCATGATCTCTTCGGGGTGGGACACCGGCGGCGGAGAACCCCATTGCGCCAACGACTCGACCACTCCCGCAACGCCCGAGCGATAATCCCTTACTTCCGCCTCGACTTCGATATGCACCTCGCCGGTGCGGTGGCTTTGGCGGGCTCGGTCGGTGCCGATTCCCTCGATTATTCCCGCCGCCAGGGGTTCTCGCACCTCCATCCCGTAGAGCTTGTACTTGATCGATGAACTCCCGCAGTTGATCACCAGGATCCGCCCGGCGACCGACCGGGGAGCCTCTCCGTTCAACTCGGCGCCCGTACTCGTGGCTCGCGGGGCAGTCCCAGCATTCGCTCGGCGATCACGTTGAGAAGGATCTGGGAGGTCCCCCCTCCGATGGTGAGCGCGGGAGAGAAGAGGAACCCCCAGTTCCACTCGCCGGTCTCCTCTCCGAAGGGTCCCCGGTCGGTCCGCATCCCGTCGGCGCCGGACAGGTCCTTGGCCAGGTTCATGATGCCCTGTCCCGCCCGGTCGGCCATCAGCTTCTTCACCTCTGCTATCGCGCCCGGCTCCCTACCGGCCACCAACTCGGTGATGATCCGCAGGCCGATGAGGTGGATTATCTTGTCCTCTGCGTAGAGGCGGGCCAGTTCCTGGCGGTGGGCCCTGCCGGATATCCCCCCGGCGCGGGCGCGCTCCAAGAGATCGTGAACGCTCGGACCCGAACCCCAGATGGCCCCACCTCCCGAAAGGGCCACCCGCTCGTTGGCAAGGGTGAACTTGGCCGCCCGCCAGCCGGCGTGAAGTTCCCCCACCACGTTCTCGGAGGGAATGCGGACATCGGTGAAGAAAACCTCGTTGAAATGGCGGTTCCCGGTCATCTCGATGATCGGGCGGATCTCGATGCCCGGCCGGTCCATGGGGCAGATGAACCAGCTGATGCCGCGGTGCCGGGGCGCGTCGGGATCGGTCCTGGCCAGGAGCATCCCGTAGCGGGACACCTCCGCGCCGCTGGTCCAGATCTTCTGGCCGTTTACCACCCACTCGTCTCCGTCTCTGACGGCCCTGGTCTGCAGCGATGCCAGGTCCGAGCCCGAGTCGGGTTCGGAGAACAGCTGGCACCACTGCTCCTCGCCGGTGAGGATGGGCCACAGGTGACGCTCCTTCTGCTTGGTTGTGCCGAAGTTCAACAGCGTTGGCGCCGCCCAGCCCAGCGCGATGACGTTGTCCGGGCGGTCCACTCCGGCAGCGGCCAGTTCCTCGTCGATGATGAGTTCTTCGAGCACGTCGGCACCCTGACCCCAGGGGTGGGGAAAGCGCGGCTTGACATAACCTGCCCTCGCCAGTTGCTCGGGCGCCGGATCGGGGTGAGCCGACAGCCAGTCGCGGACCCGGAGGCGGCGGGGATCATCGGCCCGAGCGAGCGCGAAATCCATTCCTGGCCCTCCTTCCTACCGGAGCGGTCACGGTCTCAATACGAACAGATCGGCCCTCCCGGGTTCTCCCGGCAGGGTCGTCTGGGATTGTAGGTCCGTCGAGACGGTGATGAAAGACCTCCGCTGTTCCGGGCACCATGCCGGTAGCAGCGAGGCCACAATTGGATCCATTGCCAACCCACCGAGGAGGTCCCTGATGGACCGAAGCGAGATCATCCGCCGGCTGGACGGCGCCCGATCGGCCACTCTCGGAACCGTCGACCGCCGGGGCCGGCCCCATCTGGTGCCGATCGTGTTCGTCCACGCGGACGGGCGCCTCTACACGGCCGTCGACCGCAAGCCCAAGTCCACCTTCCGGCTGAAGCGACTGCGGAACATCGAGGCCAACCCCGGCGTCTCGGTGCTGGTCGACCGATACGACGATGACTGGACTCGGCTCTGGTGGGTCAGGATCGACGGTACGGCAGAGGTGATCGGATCAGGCGCCGCCTTCGAGAAGGCCATCGCCCTGTTGACCGGAAAGTACGAGCCGTACACCACCCAACCACCACCCGGACCGGTGATCGGAGTCCGGATCGAGACAATCCGGGCCTGGTCGGCCAGATAAGCCAACAAGACGGACCCCTACGACCGCTGATAGGCCGCCTCTCCTCGACGACGGATAGAATCGATGTGGGCGGCGGTCCAGGCGTCGTCGCCACCACCACGCCGAGGAGGAACCCGCTATGTTGCCCGAAGGTCGTTCCTTCGACCTGTCCCAACAGTTGCTGCAAGGCGCCATCGACATCCATGTGCACGCCACGCCGCACCTTCCCAGCAGCCCGAGGAGGCTCGACTCGATCCAGGCGGCGATTGCGGCGCGGGATGCCGGCATGGCGGCGATCGTGCTCATGGACGTGTTCCAGATGACCAACGGGATCGCCTGGATCGTGAACCGGGCGGTTCCCGATTTCCGGGTATACGGTGGTTTGATCCTGAACACCGCTTACGGCGGTCTGAACCCGCGGGCGGTGAAAACGGCCATCGGCTACGGCGACGGCGCCAGGTTCATCAGCTTCGGCGCCCACTCCACCTATTTCCAGGCCACCAGAGAGGGGCGCATAGTCGACGGGAAGTTCACTCCGTTGAAAGACCTCTATCCCGAGTTCAGGAGAGAGGAGGTCGACCGGGCGATCCGCATCCCGGTGGAGGGGCCCATCGGGAGCGAGTTGTCCGAGATACTGGGCGTGATCTCGGAGAATCCCCATGTCTTCCTGAACACGGGGCACGTCTCTCCCCAGGAGGCCATCCGCCTGGTGGATCTCGCCGGTGAATACGGGATCCAGAACGTGTTGGTGGCCACCGCCGTCACCGCGGCGGCATCGACGGAACAACTCCGGCACATGGCTGCAAAGGGGGCCTTCATCGAATACACCCTGGGGTCGTACACCCACACCACGACCATTCCCAAGACGCACTACTACGTCGAGTTGGAATACGCGGCGGACGAGGAGATAGAGGGTGAGAAGGCCGGCCTAAGGAAGGCCGCCGAACAGATTGCAGAGTTGGGCGCCGACCATTGCATCCTGGCCACCGACTTCGGCGGCTACACGTTGCCGGACCCGGTCGAAGGGATGCGCGGCTTCATCGCATCGTTGCTGGACCTGGGCATCCCGGTTTCCGACATCCGCAAGCTGGTCAAGACCAATCCCGAGAAGCTACTCGGCCTTCACTAGCCAGGGGATGGCCTTCGCCGCCATCCCATCGCCGCGCCCGCGGTTGGTTTTTCCGGACAATCCGCCTGCATGAGCCCTTAGGCGGCGAGTCGGCGACTTTCGGCCTGCTCTACTCGACGAGATGCCTCCCGGTTCCGCACCGGGGGTGGTCTCACCCGGGAAGGCCCTTGGACATCATCGGCCTGCAGAACGAGACCTCCGGTGGGCCGGCCAACAGATCGGCCATCTCCTTCACCGCTGCGGCCGCCCACTCGGCATGTACAGCCAACGCCTCGCGGCTGGCGTACACCTCGTAGGCCCAGAAGGCGTCTGGATCGCGGAAGTCGACCTGCCAGGCGAACACCAGCGTTCCCTCCTCGCCCTCCACCCGGGCAAAGTGCTCGGTGAGGCGGGCCTGCAGTTCCTCACGCTTCCCCTCGGCGGCTACCAGTTTGGCGACTACGGCTATGCGGCTCATACAGACCGGAATGCTAACGGGGAAGACCGGCGACGGCCCATGACCCGCCTCGGGCCGCAACCAGGGCTATCCCGATCCGTCCCGGGTCACGGCTATGAGCCTCTCGGTCTGGCACATCCAACGTTCCAGTTCCGCATGGGTGGGATCCAACTCGTAGTGGTGGTAGTGGCAGGCGCGGCTGAGCGACGCCCACGCCGACCTGACGTCCAGGATCAGCGAAGGATCGTCCACAACCTCGGGCAGGCATGCCAACTGGGTCGACCAACTGGTGTGTTCCATAGCCGGATGGGTGGACCTCCACAGGTCGGCCAACGCTTCTTCCAGTGCCTGGCGGGTGAGGAAGGCGGCTGCTCTCGGCCATATGCCGCCCGGGCCATCGGCTGAACTCGCGATTTCACGGGCTCGGTCCACAAGGTCCCGGCTCATAGCGAGCGAAGCCGCGCCGCCAAAGCCTGGCACTCGGAGATGAGTTGGCGAAGATCGCCGCTGTATGCACCATGGGCTCCGCGGTTGGCGGCCCGGAAGGCATCCCTGAAGCCGGGCGTCCACTTCTGGCTGATTCTCTCCGGCACCTGTGCTCCCCGGCTCATGTTGTCGAAAAGCGCCAGGGCCGCTTTCTGGCTGAGGCGGTTGGCCGCCTCCAGTATCTGTTCCACCTGGGAGTGGGACTCACCGCGGCCCAGTAGGCGCCGCCGGATGGCCTCGACACAGGCAGCTTCCAAGCCCTCACGGCAGAAGCCGGGGATCACCCGTGCAGCCATCTCATAAGGCAGATAGCTGTCCTGGATCACGGCCCAGGCGTCGATGAAGTGCTGGGTGACGGGATCGTGGCTGTCCGACACCTCCACCACCGACCCGGGACGGCGGGTCACCTTCTTGCAGGTGTGCTCGATCTTCATTCGGCGAAGCGACTCGGGAAGCCGGTCGTCATGGGTGAACACCACCAGTTGACGGTTCTTGGCTATGTCGGCGAACACCCTTGCCAGCCCGTCCACCCGGGCGGGATCCATGGCTTGCACGGGATCATCGATCACCAGGAAGCGAAAGGGGCTGTCGTCCAGCATCGCCCGGGGAAAGAAGAGCGACAGGGCCAGACAACTCAGTTCTCCCTGGCTGGCAACCGCCAGAGCGGAGGTCTCGGCGCCGTCGACCTTCACCGTCAGTTCAACCCGGCGCCTGGTACCGGAACCGGTGAGTTCCACGGAGCGAAGATCGACGTTGCTCTGCAGCCGGAGACCTCGCCAGAGTGTTAGCGCCTCCGCCTGGATGGGCTGCCATCGGGCGTTTCGAAGCGACTCGGTGACCTGTTTGAGGGCAGTCTCGGCATCCTTTATCAGCTTCACCTCGTGGCGTGAATCAACGGCTTGCCTGGCTTTGGCCACCCACGCCATCAGTGTGGGGGATAACTCCTTCCACCTCTCCTCGCGCTCGGAGTACAAGGCGGCGGCCCGGGTTGAGACCTCGGATGCCAACTCGGCCAGGCTCTCGTGGACAGCCACCAGATGTTCAGTAACCTCGGCGGGATCGGCAGGCAGGCCAGCCCATCGTGCCCAGGCCTCACGGACCGCGGCGGTGTCCACGCCGGTCGGCGCGGGTATGGAGGGGACGGCCACCAACCGGCGGGCCGCATTCATGGCGCTCTGGAATGCTCGCGTCGCGTCCTGGTAGCGACCCGCGGATTCCCGCAGGCGTTCGATCTGTCCCTTGGTTGCGGCACGCCACGCCGAGTCAAGGCTTCCCACGCCGCAGACGGGACATGGCTCGTCGCCATGCCGGCCGTGACGGTCCAGTGCCGTTGTGAGCAACTGGGCCAACTGCTGTGCCTGTTCGGCTTCGGTGCCTGTCAGACCCGATAGTTCCCGGTAGGAGTTCTCCACCTCTCCCGCCACCCGGAAGACCTGTTCGCGGTCGGGTTGCTCCAGATCGGCCAGGCTTCCGAGAGCACTCTGTTCGGGGCCCGGATCGGCTCCCAGCCCGGCGAGGGTCTCGAGGTCCCAGACTCTCTTCTTCAAAGCAGAGACGGCCGATTCGGCTCGCTGGTCCTGGACCATCTCAAGAGCGGCCAGCAAGCCTCGGCGCTCTTCTTTGACCTGCTTCTCGAACCGCTGTCGCTTCAACCGAACCGCCTGGAGCGGTTTGCGAGCGTCCACCAGCGGATCGAGGCCAAGGACCGCACTGAGCGTGTCGAAGAGAGCGGAGGGACCGGCGCCGATCATCCCCAGTTCGTTGTAGGAGAGCAGGGGCCGGAAGAGGTCGAGGGGGACCTCCCAACCGACGCCGCCGAGATCGGTCATCCGCTCTCCATGGTGTTGGACGGTTCGCCGTACTCCGGCAAAGTCCGAGCCTTCGGACCACGTGGCCCTTGCAGTGGTCGGGCCACTCTTGCCCTCCACCTGGAAGCGGGCTCTGATCCGGGTAGTGGCCTGGTGATGCAGGTTCTTCCATCCCTCCTTCCAAGGTCCTCTCTTGTCGGACCAGCGCAGTGTGTCGCCGGTCAACAACACCTCCAGGGCCTCGGCAAAGCTGGACTTGCCGGATCCATTTCGGCCGACCACCACCGTCAGGCCGGGACCCGGAGGTATGTCCAGGGTTACCTCCGGTCCGATTCCCCGGAACCCCGAGACGGTCACGTCACGAAGGTAGGCGCTGGGAATCCGGCTGTCGCTGCCGGTGGGTTGCGCACCGGTGACCTCCGGGGACTCACCGCTGGGGGCCCCCTCCACGCTCCTCTCGCCTTCCAGCGCCGCCAGCACCAGGTCGACCGTTTGGCCGCTGATCCCCAGTGCGTCAAGTTCCCTGAGAACCTCTCGGTAAAGCAACTAACCCATCCTCAAGTCTGGTCCCCAACACGATAAGCCCCCGGTGTGACAACACCCTCGCCGGGTACGTCGTGAGTTCGCCCCGTTACCTCAGGAATACATACTCGGAGGGTCGGTGAAGGGTCGACTGGTCGGCAAGGGTGATGGGTCCTCTCGGGGAATGGTGTTTCTCACGTTCACCGGGAAGCCGATGGAGAGGTGCTCGGACAGCCAGTCGGCGTCATCGATGGTGACCCTGATGCACCCATGGGAGGCCGGGTAGGCCGGAACGCTGATCGAGCCATGTACGGCGAAACCTCCCTTGAAATACCAGGGGCGATACAGGACGCCCAGAGGTGCGTAGCGCCATCCGGGTATGTGCCCCTGGATACGAAAACTCCCCCTGGGGGTGAACGCCGTGGCCCACCCGTATCCGGGGATGGAACTGAGGTAACTCGCTCCGCTCCCGCTGGAGATAGGCAGGGTGGCCACCACTTCCCCCTCATTGACGAGGTGCATGACCTGCCTCTCGATGTCCACCTCCAGCCGATCGGGTTGATCCGGTATATCCGGGATCTGCGGTTCCCATGCTGACAGGGTTTCCATGTCACCGGGCATCCAGGTGGGGATGCGATCCAGATCGGCCGCCTTGTGAAAGGCCAGGACGGCATGGTCCAACTGTGCGTTCGGGAACCCGTCCACCGGTCCACGGTAAAAGCCCTTGTCGGCCAGAAGGGCCTGGATCCGGACCAGACCAAGGTCAACCACGTAGTCGTCGGGAGCACCAAAAGCCTGGTCGGCGAGCGCCACCCCGGACCATGGCGCCATCCACATTGCCAACGATGTCGCCATCGCCAAGACCCTTTTTCGCCAGATCAGATTAAACATCTACTAGAAGTCTAGGGAAGAAGGTGTGAAATTCGGAAGGGTTTAGAACACACGGGCTCTTGGCGGGCTTGTAGTTGTCCGGTTAGCCGCGGGTTGGCGCGGGTCTGAGTAGTCGTCGCCGCCTCGCTGATGCCTTTGCGCCCGGCGCCCCCACAATCTGGAGGATGCCGATCTTCGCCGGTCTATCTCGGGGGCGGCTTGGAGCGCGGTCGCCTCCGCCGCTTCTCGGGCGTCTTGAGAGGTAGGGGTGGACGGTGTCGGGGGTGGGGCGGTTGCATGACGTGTTTCCCCGAAGGTGTCTGGCGTATTTGCCACCCCTCATCGTGGATCTGGTGATGACAGCGGCTGCACAGCAGCACCATGTTCTCTATGTCGGTGAGACCGTCCGCCTCCCACGGAACTATGTGATGCGCCTGGCACCAGTCCGGATCAGCGCCGCAACCGACACATCCCCGGTCTCTGGCGATCAATGCCATCCGCTGAGTCCAGGTGGCCAGGCGTCTGGCTCTGCCCACCCACAGTGGCTGACCCCGGCCGTCGAAGATCGCCGGGACGATCTTCCCGTCACACGCCAGGTCCTGGAACACCGCCACCGGGACGGGAGTCCCGTCCGCCAGCGTGGCATCCCGGATCTTGCGGCCGTCCTTGTCATAGTTGGCGACCAGAAAGAGGGTTGTACGCCTCCGGGACTTCTTCCTCCCACCGGGGGGTTGGCAGATCAACTCGGCCAAAGCATCGGCCATGCGCTGGGAAGTCGAGCGACGATGGTTGCGATCCTCTTTCCTCCAAAGCTCGTCGGCCTTGCCGGACAGCACACTCTTGACACGGGCGCCGGTGACCGGGTCGAACTTGGCCCACACCACCGTCATCCCGTCCGCGGAGTCCACCCTTATCGTGGCCGCACGGCTCTTCTTCTGCTGTTCCAACTTCGAGACCCCGTCATCGCGGGCCCGATCGTGCTCATGCTTCCTGGCGGTGTGAGCGAATACATCCACCGGCTCCTTCTTGGCGCGGTCAACGAGTTCGTCTTCGTCGATCTCCGACCGTTTGGAGGTCTTGGCGATGATCTTGGCATGACCGTAGGTGATCTCACCATCCTCGAATGCCTTCTTGGTGCCGGGCAGATCTCTCAGCCGATTGGCCACTTCCACCTCGGTGCGGGAACCCCGGGTGGAGTTTCCGGATTGTCTCTTCAGCACCTTCTCGGTGGTCTTCTCACCCTCCCGGCGGGAAAACTCCGCCGCCGCCCGGGCACGCAGCGCTGCCGCCTGGGCTTCCACCCGACTGGCCGAGCGCATCTGTTCCTTCAGTCCTGCCAACGTTGCTTCCTCGACCGGGATCGACGGAGCCAGGAACCGCGCCAGGTTCCCCGCGGACGCCCCGGGAGGCGGTGGGTGTTTGGTTGACGCTTCAACTGCCATGCCCATAGTATGCAAGGGGGGTGTGACACTATATATCGCTAAGAGCTATCAAATAGTGTAAATATGTCCTCGGCCTTTTGGGCATGTTCTCTTGAATGCAAGCCAGACCCGATGCCAGGTCGACGATTCAGAGCCTAACTC
The DNA here is from genome assembly GCA_964458055.1 of uncultured Acidimicrobiaceae bacterium. Classification (GTDB taxonomy): domain Bacteria; phylum Actinomycetota; class Acidimicrobiia; order Spongiisociales; family ZC4RG35; genus Bin76. The sequence goes on from CAYWGY010000009.1 coordinate 22,369, forward strand.
GCGAAATTCGTCAGGATTCTCCTTACCCTTTCGGGCCCACCCCCTCCACCACCGTTCCTTGGGTCCGGACAGGCCTGTCCCGGTGGGAACGGGTGTCTGTCCGGAGGACTCTGATCCCTGTGCGCGGCCCGGATGACGCCCGAACGGGCCGTGTTGGTGATTGACTCCTACAATGTGGTTCCCCGGTGTGACAGAGCCAAGCACAGAAGGCCGGGTTTTTTCACAGTCTTGGAGATTCCCCGCATTGTCGGGCACCTCCGCAGGGCGAGGAGCGACGGTCAGGTGGTGAGGATGCAGGCGGAATTGTTGGCCTGGGCTCCGTACACCTCGGTAATGGCCTTCCGGGCGCCTTCGACCTGCCGGGCGCCGGCGGTACCCCGCAACTGCCAGGTGACCTCCACGATCTGGAGGATCCCCTGCGCCATGGTGGCCTCGCCGAATGACGAGAAGCCCCCACTCGGACACACCGGCAACTCGCCCCCCAGAGTGGTGGCGCCCCTGTCCAAGAGGTTCTCCGCCTCGCCCTCGTCGCAGAAACCCATCGTCTCGAGGTACTGCAACTCGTGCCACGAGGAGTTGTCGGGCAACTCCACGAAATCCATGTCCTCCGGACCCAGCCCGGCCTGCTCGTAGGCCATCTGCGCGGCCAGCCTGCTCTCGGACAGCAGCGGCGCCGTGGCGGTCTCATCGGAGGCGGCCGACAGCAGCGGGATACGGATGGTGGGATCGCCGAACTCCCCGCTGGCCAGGGAGCACGCCGCCACCTTCACCGGCGGGCTGACGCCCAGGCGCCGAGCCTTGGCGTCGCTCACCAGGACGACCGCGGCGGCGCCGTCGGAGGTTGCGCATATCTCCAGCAGGCGCAGCGGATCGCACACCATCGGAGAGGCAAGGACCTGCTCGATGCTGAATGCCTTCCGGTAACGCGCATAGGGATTCAGCGAGCCGTGCTTGGAGTTCTTGACCTTAACCTTGGCAAGGTGCTCCTCGGTGGACCCGTAAGCCTCCATTCTCTTTCGCATCTCAAGCGCCCAGTAGGCGGGATTGGGGATTCCCACCTGCCAGCGCACCATGTCGACCGGAGGCCGGGGCTCGTCTGCCAATACGGGCACGCTGGGGAAATACCCCTTGGGCGACTTGTCGGTCCCGATCACCAGCACCGTGTCGTGCATCCCGGAGGTGATCATGGAATAGGCCGCTCTCATCAGCGAGCCTCCCGAGGCGCAGGCGTTGTTGATGTTGGCTATCGGCACTCCCGTCTCGCCCAGCGCGGCGGCAATGGTGTTGCCCGACCTCATCCCCGTCGACCCGCCCCACTGCATGGCACCCGAGACCATCGCCTCGACGTCGGTCCATTCCATGCCGGCATCCCTGACCGCCTCGAGGGCCACCTCGGCGCCCATCTCCACCCAACTCTTGTCGGGGAACTTCCCCCAGGGGTGAAGACCCACACCGGCCACTATCACATCAGTCATCTTCGCTCTCCCGGGTCATTGGACGGAACTTCCAACCGACCACCTCGCCGGAGTCGTCCGCGTAATAGGGTTCCACCACGGTCTCCATCGCCATGCCCATCCGCAGTTGGTCGACGGCGGCGCCGTCCAGGGGACCGACCACCTGGATACCCTCCTCTGCAAAGGCCACCTCCACCACCGTTATCGGCACGAAGGGGTCCGCCGGCACGAACGGGGGCGGTGGCGGGAAGTGCACCGTGGTCCAACTCGACAGCCGCCCGATCCGGGACAGCGGCGCCGGCGCAACGTCCTTTTGCGAGCACCGGGGGTTGGGACAGGTGAAACTGGCCGGGAAGCTCACCGTCTCACAGTTACGGCACCGGCTACCCACCAGGGCAGGATCGGGCTCGGTGACGAAGGAGCCTTCCAGAACTGGGGTCCGGTTCATAGGTTCACCAATCTAACCCGGCGGTCTCGCGGGCGCCAATCACTCTCCGCTCCGGTAGGCCGCCATGAAGTCCTCCATGGCGGCGATGTGCTGGTCGACGGTAAAACCATTGCCGATGGTCCCCAGGAAGCCATGTGTCACCCCGGCCTGCTCCCACACTCTCGTCCGGTGGACGTACTCGGCGACGTCCCAGGAAACCAGCCCCTCGAAACCCACGTCACCGATCAGCATCCCCACCCCGATCTCGGAGGGGTCCCTGCCCTTCTCACGAGCGGCGGCTTCCACCAGCTTCATCCGGTTCGCCAATCCGACCGGGTTGCCGGTCCGATCGGGGAGACTGGCTGTCTTGGGAGAACCCGCCGAGGCCAGCCAGCCGTCCGCCCAGTATCCGATCCGTCTCAGCACCGGGTCGGCCCACCCGCCGATCCACAGAGGGATGCGCCGTTCGGGACGGTGGTTGATGCCGGCCGCCACCACGTTGTCGAACTCTCCCTCGAAGGTGACCAGGTCCTCTTCCCATAACCTGCGGAGAAGCCCTATCTGTTCCTCGAAACGCCTGCCCCGTGACCCGAAGTCCTGTCCCAAGGCGTGGTACTCAACCTGGTTCCAGCCCACTCCCACCCCCAGGGTGAACCTTCCCCCCGAGAGGATGTCGAGGGATGCGGCCTGCTTGGCCACCAGGGCGGTCTGGCCGCATCCCTCGACATCCTCTCGGGGGGAAGGTTCACCCTGGGGGTGGGAGAACCTTCCGAACAGCACGAAGGGCTCGTGAAAGGGGTCCTCATGGGTGTAGGGACCGACCAGCGTATGGCGTGAAGGGTCGGCGCCCAGCACGTGTTCGTAGGCGAGGATCGAGTCAAAGCCCAGCCCCTCGGCGGTCTCGGTCCACGCCCGCACCACCGCAGGATCCCCGGGCATCTCGACCTGGGGATACACAACTCCCAGATGCATGACGAGCCTGCCCCTCAGCCCTGTTCGGCCAGGTACATGTCCCGGAGATCGCCCTTGAGGATCTTCCCGGACGGGTTGCGGGGAATGGCATCGATGGTTCCCACCGACGTGGGGCACTTGTAGTGGGCGATGCGGCTCCGGCAGAACTCGATGACCTCGGCCTCGGCGGGCGCCTCATCACCCGCG
>CAYWGY010000010.1:0-1812 GCA_964458055.1 uncultured Acidimicrobiaceae bacterium
TTCCTAGAGGTTATAGGTGTGTCCCCACCTTTGGTGAGTCGGCCTGTTTGCATTGATCGCGTGACCTTTTGACCTCGTGAAGTCAGGCGGTGCCTCCTGTACCTACTTGGATCAACAGGCGGCAGTGATCGCTCCGGCCCCACTCTTCCACGGTATTGAGTGCTCTTGCTTTCACGCTGGTGTGAAAACCTCTCGAGGCGAAAACGTGATCCAGTTGGGCCTGGGCTGTCGAAGGGGACTGCCCCGTCGTGTGGTAGGTGGGGACATCCAAGGAGTCCGGGCTAGGTGTGAAGGCCATGGATGAGCGCGCCTTCCTTCGCCCTCCAGCGACTCTAGACACCCCTTAGGTTTCACCGCCTATCAACGATGGAGCGGCGGCCGCCATCGCTGCGCCGACTATTCCGGCTTGGTTGGCGAAACGGGCGGGTTTCAATTCGACCGGAACATCAAGGTACCGAGAGAACTTCTTCCACTTGTTGACGGCTCCCCCGCCAACCACGATCAAATCGGGAGCGAAGAGAGACCTCACGTGGTTCAGGTAGCTGTTCAGTCTCTTGGCCCAGTCCTCCCAACTCATGCGTTGCTTCTTGTATATCCGGTAAGCCACCCGGTCCTCGATCGGATGGTGCCCGTCAAACTCCAGCATGCCCAACTCGAAGTTGGGAACAAGCCGGCCACCGGAGAACATTCCGCTTCCGATACCGGTTCCCAGGGTTATGACCAGCACCGAGCCCTGGCGACCCTTGGCCGCTCCGAAGGCTATCTCGGCCAGGCCGGCGGCATCGGCGTCGTTGAGAACCGTTACCGGACGCCCCAGCGCCTCGGAAAAGATCGAGACAACATCCTTACCCAACCAGGCGTCGTCCAAGTGGGTGGCGCTACCCACCATCCCGGATTTGACAACCCCTGGAAACCCGCAACCCACCCGCAGATCATCATCGCCACTGATTTTCCTGAAATGGTCGGTTATCTCCCTCAACACACCCCCCAGCGCCTCAGTCGTCCCAGGACGGGGGGTGGGTATGCGAAGGCGTTTGGCCAGGATCTCCCCCGTGGCGGTGTCCACCAGGTTCCCCTTCATCCCGGAGCCGCCTATGTCAATTCCCAACGCCTGCATGGTTATGCCTCCATCCTCCCTTCCCGGCCCAAGACCTGGTCGATATCAGCAAAGCGCCGGCTGATCTCGGCCTCGAATCCCTGCACACTCGGATGAAACAACACCTGCGGACTTACCTCCTCGGGAAAATACGACTGCCGCGCCATGTGCCCGGGACGGTCATGAGGATAGACATAACCCTTACCGTGTCCCATGCTATCGGCTCCACGATAGCCGGTGCTTCGAAGATGGAGAGGGACCGAAGGGCTGGGTCCCTCCTTCACCAGTGCCCGGGTGCGAGCCATGGCCGAGGCGACCGAATTCGACTTGGGCGCCGATGCCAGGAACAAGGTCGCATGGGCGAGACTGTAGGAGGCTTCCGGCATTCCCACATACGAAAGCGCCTGCGCCGCCGCCGTGGCAACCGGCAGAGCCCATCGATCAGCCATCCCGACATCCTCCGAAGCCAGGATCACCAGCCGGCGAGCGATGAACTCGGGATCCTCGCCTCCTTCCAGCATGAGAAAAAGCCAGTACAGGGCAGCATCGGGGTCAGAGCCGCGAACGCTCTTGATGAAGGCCGAGATCACGTCGTAGTGGCGGTCGCCGGCCTTGTCGTAACGGACGATCCGCCGCCCCAGAGCCTCGCCGACATCGGCAGTCTCGATCACGGACGACCCTCTTCCACCGGCAAGGTACGCCGAGACCTCCAGGGC